>CAIYGK010000344.1 GCA_903925725.1 uncultured beta proteobacterium
AATTTTCCGATGGCGGTCTTTGCCTGGAATGCCGCGCTGGCGCTGGTCTGTGGCAACACGCTGGTGTGGAAGCCGTCGGAGAAAGCGCCCTTGTCTGCGCTGGCACTCTCAGGCTTGCTGCTGCAGACTGCGAGCGAGCAGGGGTTTGATCCGGTCGGTCTGGCGGAGTTGTTGACCGGTGAGCGCGCCGTGGGTGAGGCGCTGGTCTCGCATCCGGCTGTGAAGTTGGTCAGCGCCACTGGCTCCACCGCCATGGGGCGCGCGGTGGGTGTGGCCTGCGCCTCGCTGTTCAAGCGCTCGCTGCTGGAACTCGGGGGCAACAACGCTGCCATCGTTTGCCCGTCGGCGAATCTGGAACTGGTCGTGCGCGGTGTGGCCTTTGCGGCGGCCGGTACGGCGGGGCAACGCTGCACGAGCTTGCGTCGGTTGATCGTGCACCGCTCGGTCTATGCGGCGCTGGTGGCGTCGCTGGTGCGGGTCTTTGAGCGTCTTCCAGTCGGTGACCCGCTGGCAACTGGTACGCTGGTGGGCCCCTTGATTGATCAGCGTGCCTTTGAGGCCATGCAGCAGGCACTGGAGCGCGCACGCCAGGCCGGTGCAACGGTGCACTTTGGTGACCGTGTCACGGTGGGAAATACGGCGGCGTTCTATGTGCGCCCAGCGATCGTTGAACTGGCCACGCAAACCGGGCCGATGATGCAGGAGACCTTTGCGCCGATTCTGTACGTGGTGCCCTACGACAGTTTTGATGAAGCCATCGCGATCAACAATGCAGTGAGTCACGGTCTGTCATCCGCTGTCTTCACGCAGGATCTGCGCGAGGCAGAAATCTTCACCTCAGCACGCGGCTCCGACTGCGGCATTGCCAACGTCAACATCGGCACCAGCGGCGCAGAGATCGGTGGCGCCTTTGGCGGCGAGAAGGAAACCGGCGGTGGCCGCGAATCCGGCTCCGACGCCTGGAAAGCCTATATGCGCCGTGCCACCAACACCATCAACTATGGCAGCACGCTACCGCTGGCGCAGGGGATTAGATTCGAGTTGTAGGGATGTCTCAGCCCCGGCTGGCTGCAAACAGCGTCACGCTCTGAATTCCCGCCACCGTCAGCAGTAGCGAGCCAAACAGATGCAGCGCGGCGGTTCCAACGGCCAGGGCATAGCGTTGCTGCCCCAGCATACCGACAACCTCTGCCGAGAAGCTGGAGAAAGTCGTGAGCGCGCCCAGAAAGCCGGTCACCAGCGCCAGGCGCCAGACCGGGTCCAAGTCCGGCAGACCCTGAAACACGGCGACGCAAACGCCCACCAGATAGCCACCGATCAGATTGGCAGCAAGCGTACCCAGAGGTATGACGGCGCCCGGGTTGAGCCAGAGCCCGAGGCCCCAGCGCAGCAGGGCGCCAAGACAGGCGCCGACACAGATGGCGAAGACTGAAATCATGATGCCGCCATCATAAGGGCGCTCACGCCATTGCTACATTTTGCTGGGCAGCCAGGTGGCCATCTGGGGGAAGTACCAGAGCAGCAGCACCATGGCGCACATCAGGAAGAAAAATGGCAGGGTCACGCGGGCAATGTAGGTGATCTCTTTCTTGGTCATGCCTTGCAGCACAAACAGATTGAAGCCCACCGGCGGCGTAATCTGCGCCATCTCGACCACGATCACGATGAAGATGCCGAACCAGAGTGTGTCAATGTGCGCGGCCTGTACGGTCGGCAGCAGCACGCCCATGGTCAACACCACCATCGAGATGCCGTCCAGAAAACAGCCAAGGATGGCGTAGAACACGGTCAGCGCAAGGATCAGCATGAAGGGACTCAAACCGAGTGAGGACACATACTCGGCCAGGTGCCGTGGCAGACCGATGTAGCCCATGCTCAGCGTGAGGAATGCTGCACCGGCCAGAATCAGCGCGATCATGCAGTACAGGCGCGTGGCGCCCATGAGCGCTTCCTTGAAGTTGCTCCGGCTGAGTGACCCTAGCAGGCCCGACAGCACGAAGGAGCCGAGCACGCCCACGGCGGCGGCTTCGGTGGCCGTGGCCACGCCCGCATAAATGCTGCCCAGCACGGCGCCGATCAGGCCTATCACCGGGATCAGATGGCGTGACTCGTACAGGCGCTGCTGGAGCGTGAACTGTTCGGAGCTGGGGGGAATTTTGCCGGGGTTGAGCAGCGACCAGACGATGATGTAGCCGCTGAACATGGATGCCAGCAGCAGGCCCGGTAAGACGCCGGCGACAAACAACTGCGAGATCGAAACTTCGGCCGACACGCCGTACACGATCATGATGATGGACGGCGGAATCAGCAGGCCCAGCGTGCCCGCGCCCGCGAGCGAACCG
>CAIYGK010000345.1 GCA_903925725.1 uncultured beta proteobacterium
ATTCCGGCGCCTTGATGTCTTCCAGGTTGATGCCGCCCAATGTGGGTTCCAGTGCGGCAATGATTTCAATCAGCTTGTCGGGGTCGCGCTCGGCCAGTTCGATGTCGAAGACGTCGATGCCGGCAAATTTCTTGAACAGGCAGCCCTTGCCTTCCATCACCGGCTTGGAGGCCAGCGGACCGATGTCGCCCAGACCCAGCACGGCCGTGCCGTTCGTGATGACGCCCACCAGATTGCCGCGTGAGGTGTATTCATTGACGAGCTCAGGATTCGCTTCGATGTCCAGGCAGGGGTAGGCAACGCCGGGAGAATAGGCCAGGGACAGATCACGCTGGTTGGATAGCGGCTTGGTCGGCGTGACCGAAATCTTGCCGCGTGTCGGCGTGCGGTGGTATTCGCGGGCCGCTTCGCGCAAGGCGTGCTCTGCCGGGGACAGTTCGTTGCTCATTTTTTCTCCACAGTTATTGGCTATGCCTTTCAAGGCTAGCGGATTTTGCTACCGGCCGACATTGTCACCTATGCGATAGCTCAAGAAATGGTGAATCGGCCCGCGTCAGGCAGCTTGCAGCAGATCGAACAGGCTGCGCGCGATGACTTTGGTGGCGCGGCGCAGGTCCTCCAGCACCAGCCGTTCATCGGCACGCTTGGCGTGCGACTCCAGAACGGTTCGCGGCCCGGCACCGTAAATCACACCCGGGATTCCCGCCTCGCAGAACAGGCGAACATCGGTGTACAGGGGCGTGCCCAGGGCCGGAACTTCTTCACCGAATACCGTCCTCCCGTGGCGTTGAATCGCGTCCACCAAGGGTTTGTTGCCGGGCAGCGGCTGCAGGGCCTTGGCCAGCAGAATGCGCCTCACGTCAACGCTCACGCCGGGACTCTGCGCTGCGGCCTCGGCGATGATGCTGCGCAGACTGGCTTCAACCTGCACAGGATCTTCTTCCGGGATCATGCGTCGGTCGAGCTTGAAGCTGACCCGCCCCGGGATCACATTGGTGTTGGTGCCGCCTTCAATCACACCGACATTGAGGTAGGGATGCGTGATGCCTTCAACCGCAGAGCAGACCCTTTTGTAGAGCAGGTTCTGGGCGTACAGCGCATTGAGAATTCTGACCGCCGCCTGCAGCGCGTCAACGCCGGATTCGGGGATCGCCGCGTGCGCCATCTGGCCGTGCACGGTCACTTCCATTTGCAGGCAGCCGTTGTGCGCGGTGATGACCTGGTAACTAAAGCCCGCGGCAATCATCAGGTCGGGTTTGACCAGTCCGTTCGATAGCATCCACCCCGGACCGACTTCGCCACCAAATTCTTCGTCGTACGTGAACAGCAGTTCCACGCTGCCTTTGTGCGGCCGGGCGACGGCTTCGAGCGCGCGAACGGCAAACGTGTAGGTCGAAAAATCGCACTTGCTGACGGCGCTGGCCCTGCCATAGATGCAGCCGCTTTCAATCTCGCCGCCGTAGGGGTCCTTGCTCCAGCCTTCGCCTGGAGGAACCACGTCGCCGTGAGCGTTGAGCAGAATCGTGCGGCCCGGACCGTAGTCGCGCCGTACCAGCAGATTGGTGATGCTCTGCAAGCCGGCGGCGCGGACCACAGCGTCTGGCACCGGGCACTTCTTTGCCTCCATGCCAAAGTCCAGCAGCAGCGCAGCGGTGCGCTCGGCATGCGGTGCATTGTTGCCCGGCGGCGTGTCGGTAGGGACGCGGATCAGCTCTTGCAGAAAACGGATCTGCTCGTCAAAGTGATCATCGATCCAGGCGTCAAGTTGTTCGTAAGTGGACATAAGAAGGCAAAGAGGGCGAGGTTCAGGATGGGGCTGCGAGTTGTTGTAGCAACTGTGCAAAAGCCTCAACTGCCAGTTGCAGATCGTCGCTGGTGCTGGACTCCAGCGGGTTGTGGCTGATGCCGGCGTTTTGACCGCGCACAAACAGCATGGCTTGCGGCATGATCTCGTGCAGTTTCATGGCGTCGTGACCGGCGCCGCTGGTCATGCGGTGCAGCGGCACGGCCAGATTCGCCAAGGCGCGCTCCCAGCGCTGCTGCCAGGACGGGTTGCTGGGCGCCGCTGCCACGCGCATGGTTTCGGTCAGTGTGCAGCGCAGTTGGCGGCGTTCACAAATCTCACGCAGGCTGGCCAGAATGTCATGCACCATCGCGTCGCGCTGGGCGTCGCTGGGCGCGCGCATGTCGAGCGTGAACTGGCAACGCCCGGGTACCACGTTGGTGGAGCCATTGGGTACCAGCAACTGACCGACCGTTGCAACCGAATCGGCATCCTGCGAAGCACGCTGTTGGACGGTCAGGATCAGTTCTGCCACGGCCACCGCCGCGTCTTGCCGTCGATTCATCGGCGTGGTGCCGGCGTGGCAGGCGGTGCCCATCACTTCGCCGGTACAGCGCACGCTGCCGTTGATGGAACTCACCACGCCCAGCGGCAGGTTCAGTTCATTGAGCACAGGCCCCTGTTCAATGTGGATTTCGACAAAGCCGAGGTAGTTGCCCGGATCGCGCTGACACCGGGCAATCTGCGCCGGGTCCAGGCCAGCTTGCAACATCGCCGCGCGCAGTGTCACGCCATCGGCATCAGGCAGGTCCAGCCAAGCCTTGTCGAACTTTCCGACCAGCGCGCTGGAGCCCAGGAAACTCGTCTCGAATCGCTGCCCTTCTTCCTCTGCGAAAGCCACCACTTCGATGTGAAAAGGCAGGCGTTGGCGCTGACCGACCAGCGTCCTGACACAGGCCATGGGCACAAGAATGCCGACCCTGCCGTCGTACTTGCCGGCGTTGCGCACGGTATCAAAGTGGGAGCCTGTGAGCAGTGTTTTCGCCCGCGGCTGGTCTGACAGATAACGACCGACAACATTGCCGACGGCGTCGATTCCGACCTCGTCAAAGCCGCACTCAAGCATCAGTGTCTTGAGATGCGCCGCGCAGGCGCGATGCGCCTCGGTGAGGTAGGTGACGGTAAGTTGCCCGGCCTCGGCATAGCCCGGGTCGCTGTACTTAGCGAGCGCTTCCGCCCAATCCCAGACCAGGTTGCCGAGCACAGGCTCGGCGCCAAATTTGTCGTTCAGACGCAGTTCCGCAATACGATGAATGTTGCGCAGGCATTCCTCGATTTCCAAGCTGCGTTGCCCCAGCACACGGCGTTCGAACGTGTCGATGATTTCTTTGCGACTCAGGCCGCTGCCGCGCGGACCGCGCACCGCCAGGATGAACGGGAAGTCGAACCTGGCCTTGTAGGCTGCGTTGAGTTCAGCAATCCTGGCGAACTCCTGCGCGCTGCAGTGCGTGAGACCCGCCGTGCTCTGTTCGTGGCTGGACTCGGCCGTCAGCGTCTGGCTGACCATGGCCTTGCCGGCCAGCTCCGGGTGCGCGCGAATCAGCGCCACCTTCGCCTCCAGCCCTGCCGCATCCAGCAACTGAACCAGCGCGTATTTGAGTTGCGCCAGTGAAGCAAAAGGCCTTTGCGCCAGTGCCGCCCGGGCGATCCAGGGTGAGTGCTCGTACAGGCCGTCCAGCATCTGCGCCGCTTCAGCGGAGCTCGCGCTGTTAAGTTGTTGCAGGGTCAGGGCCATGCTCAACTTCCGGAGCCAGCGAGGGCGCCTGGCACATAGGGATGCGTTTGCTTCCAGTGCCGGGCAATGTCGATGCGTCGGCAAATCCAGACCCGCGAGTGGCTGTGCACGTAGTCCAGAAATTTCTGCAGGGCCCTTATGCGTCCGGGCCGTCCCAGCAGACGGCAGTGCATGCCGATGCTGAGCATCTTCGGCGTGTTCTGGCCGGCCGGGTCACCCTCGGCGTACAGCACATCGAAGCTGTCTTTCAGGTAGGTAAAAAAATCATCGCCCTGGGCAAAGCCCTGGCTTGACGCAAAGCGCATGTCGTTGGTGTCCAGCGTGTAGGGCACGATCAGTTGTGGCACCACTGCACCGTCGCTCCTTTTCACTCGCATCCAGAACGGCAGGTCGTCGCCGTAGTAATCGCTGTCGTATTCGAAGCCGCCGTAGTCGGCTACCAGGCGGTGCGTGTTCGGGCTGTCGCGCCCGGTATACCAGCCCAGCGGCCGCTCTCCAGTGAGCTCGGTCAGGATTTTCATCCCGGTGCGCATGTGCTCGCGCTCAGTGGCCTCATCCAGGTTCTGGTAATTGATCCAGCGCCAGCCGTGGCAGGCGATCTCGTGCCCGAGTTGCCTGAAGGCGGCACACAGTTCCGGGTTCTGCTGCAGCGCCATGCTGACAGCGAACACCGTCAGCGGCAATTTGCGCTGTTCAAACTCGCGCAGGATCCGCCACACTCCGGCGCGCGAGCCGTACTCGTAAATGCTTTCCATGCTTTGGTGGCGTGCCGAAAACGCCGCCGGGCTGGCCATCTCGGAGAGAAATTGCTCGGACGCAGCGTCGCCGTGCAGCACGGAGTTCTCAGCGCCCTCTTCGTAGTTCAACACAAATTGCAGTGCGATACGGGCTTGCGCTGGCCACGCCGCATGAGGCGGCTTCGCACCGTAGCCGACCAGGTCGCGCGGGTAGGGCAGCGTGCTGTCGTAGTGCTTCATGGATTCGGGTGAGAGGGCATGCCGGCATGATAATGGCAATTTTTGCAAGACTGGGGAACGCGCGATGGGCTTGAGCACACATGTACTGGACACCATGCACGGCGCACCGGCGGCCGGCATGCGGGTGGCGCTGTACAGCACGCTGACGGAGCCGCCGAGTCTGCTGAAGCAGTTGGTGTTGAACCAGGACGGCCGCCCTGGCGATGGGCCGTTGCTTGACAACGCCAGCCTGCGGATCGGCACTTACCGATTGGTGTTCGATGTCGCAGCCTATTTCCGCTCCTGCGCCGTGGCTTTGCCGGAGCCCAATTTTCTGGACCACGTGAGCCTTGATTTTGGCGTTGCCGATGTTTCCCAGCACTACCACGTTCCGCTGCTGGTGAGCCCCTGGAGCTATTCAACCTACCGTGGTTCCTGATGAGTGTCGACAAGTTTCTGCAACGCCTGGCCAGTGAGCGCGCCTGTCTGATGACGGTGCACGCCTCGCGTGGCTCGGTGCCACGCGAGAAGGGGGCCTGGATGGCGGTTTTTTCCGAGGGTGCGCTGGGGACGATCGGCGGCGGCCACCTGGAATTTGCTGCCATGGCGCAGGCGCGCGAGCGTCTGGCCGCGGGGATGGGCGAGGCGGTGATCCGCTATCCTCTGGGCCCCAGTCTGGGGCAGTGCTGCGGCGGCGAACTGCAGGTTTGCTTTGAAGTGGTGACAGCGGCCGATATCGGTGCATTGCGGGAACGCCTGGCAGCCCGGCATCCGCCACTGGCCCTTTTTGGTGGCGGCCATGTTGGTCAGGCCTTGGTGCAGGTGCTCGCGCGCCTGCCCCTGAAACTGACCTGGATTGACAGCCGTGACGAAATTTTTCCGCCGGAGCTGCCTGCGGGCATCGTGTGCCTGCATTCCGATCCAGTGCAGGCTGAGGTCGCCTCCCTGACGCCCGGTTCCCGCGTCCTGATCATGAGCTTCAGCCATGCCGAAGATCTGGAAGTGGTGGCAGCCTGTCTGACACGGCAGCGTTTGCAGGCAGATCTGCCTTATGTGGGACTGATTGGCAGCAAAACCAAATGGGCGACCTTTGGGCACCGGCTCGCTGCGCGTGGCTTTACGGCGCAGGAAATTGGCCATGTCACCTGTCCTATCGGTATTGCGGGGATTCACGGCAAGGAACCCGAAGTGATTGCCGTCGCAGTTGCGGCACAGATATTGC
>CAIYGK010000346.1 GCA_903925725.1 uncultured beta proteobacterium
CACGGCCCGCAAGAACGCCCACAGCGTCTTGGGTTACATGAGCCGCCAGCTTCGTTCACCGCAGATTCTCAGCCCGCCTTTGCCCCAGCCCAGCGGGTAGGACGCTAAACAATTACGGAAAGTCTTTGCGAAGAGCAAACGACCCGGCGCTTGGTGCGACGGGTTTAGGTTTAGCAAATCATTATCCATCTCTTGCGAAAGGGAGATCATGAAACTCACAAGCAATCATTTGTATCATCGGATCATGTCAACCATATATGCGGATATGATTTGTAATTTGTTCAGGCGTAATCACAGAAGAAATCACAGATGTCTTAACCACCGTTTGTTTGAGACACTTGAGCCCAGAACATTGCTTTCAACTACCACACTCGGTGATCCTCTGAACATGACACCACTGGAATTTTCCAGCCTCACGCTACCGGAGGGTGAAATTACCGTGCCCAATGGAGTATCCGAGCAACTATGGGCCGCACTTCAAGTGAGTAACAATCCCGAGGAAGTGGCCGCTCTTGGTGCAAGATCTGATGGAGAAGGCAACGTTCAGACATACATCAATCTCGATGCAGAGGTGGATGCAGAAACTCTAGCATCGGACGTATCGGGTTTAGGCTTGACCGTCGATACATGGAATAATGATATGCATGTTGTACAGGCCTGGGTCAATCCCGATTCGGTAGATTCGCTACTTGCTCTTACAGGTGTCGAATTGCTAGATGTGCCAAGTTATGGAGTGGTCAATACGGGAGCGGTGAATACCGCAGGTTATACTGTACTGCGCGCGGATTTAGAATACAATCTATTCGGTTACACTGGGACGGGAGTAAAAGTCGGTGTTATTTCAAATGGTGTGGATCACAGAGCCTATGCAATTGCAAGCGGTGATCTTCCATCTATCACTATCAATTCTTCCTTGCCCGGCACCGGGGATGAAGGCACTGCAATGCTTGAAATAATCCACGATTTGGCACCGGATGCCCAGCTTTACTTTTCCGGGGGAATTACGAGTAGTGCAGATATGATCAGCAGTATCACATACCTCCGAAATCAAGGGTGCAATGTTATCGTTGATGACATCAGTTGGTTTAGCGAGGCGTTCTTTGCCGACGGCGCGGTTGCGCAAGCAGCGCAAACCGCTGTCAACTCCGGCGTGGTATATATTACTTCGGCAGGGAACGCGTCAACCCCCGCACAATATTACGGAACCTCACATTACCAAGCCATGTTCAATGACGACGGTGGTGGCAACCATTTCCACAATTTCGCCACCACGGGGGTGAATGACGTCAAGTCGTTTTATATCGACGCAGGAACGCAACTGACCGTAACCATGCAATGGAGTGAGGCATTCGGCGGCGCTACGAGCAACTATGGACTTTATATGGTCGACGGGAACGGAAATATTCTATTGTATAACATAGGTGCTACTACTATACCGCGCCGCACTATAACGATTTCCAACACAGGGAGTACTGGTATTACTGTCGGTGCGGCTATCCGACTGGTTTCTGGCAGTGCCAGCAGACAGCTTGAAATGTTCGGATACCGGTCGGGCGGGACCAATCCGTCTGGCAGCACTGCCGGATTAAACTTTGTCACTACGAGCGACACACCGTTTTCCCAGGAAGCGGTTACTAGCGTTATCACAGTCGGTGCAAGCAACGCCGCAGATACAAACCATGCAATTGAACCATTCAGTTCACAAGGCCCATCAACAATCTACACCAACTTTGCAACCCAGACGAGCATACTCCGACAGAGCCTTGAGATCACAGCGGTGGATGGTATCCAAACCAAAGTCGGTCAGTTGGGCTACTTTAATAACCCATTCTTTGGCACGTCGGCCGCAGCTCCGCACGTGGCAGCCGTTGCTGCACTCATGCTCCAAGCGGTGCCATCACTGACGCCGGCGCAAGTTGAGGCAAACCTCAATTCCTCCGCGCTTGACCTTGGCGCGACCGGTTACGACAGCGTTTTTGGAGCGGGTCTTGTCCGCGCAGATTACGCTTTGGCGACCACGTTGACTGTTTTAAGCAGCGGGACACTGACAATTACCGGGACTTCGCTGGCCGATACCATAGGCCTTACTACAAGCGGGGGCGTGTTGACCGTGAGCTACAATGGCACCACGGTAACACCTTCCGGGTCTATTACCTCAATTGTTGTAAATGCTGGCGGCAACGACACGCTCACAATAAATTCACTTCCCACCGGGCTGACGAATCTCACAGTGAACGGCGGGGGCACGATTATTCTGAACGCCGGTGTAGGTATTACGCAGACATTTTCCGGCGTCATATCGGGCAGCAATGCGGCGCTGACGAAGACGGGGGCAGGGACATGGATTCTCTCCGGCACCAACACCTATACCGGCACCACTACCATTAGCAACGGCGTCCTCCAAATCGGGAACGGCGACGGCACGGGCGCGCTGGGCGGGGGGACGGTCACCAATGGCGGGACGCTGGCATTCAACCGCAGTGATGCGGTGAGCGTGGCGAATGACATCACAGGGGACGGCGTGCTGAAGCAATTGGGCGGCGGGACGACGACGCTGAGCGGGTATGCGGGGACG
>CAIYGK010000347.1 GCA_903925725.1 uncultured beta proteobacterium
CTGGCTGTACTGCTGATCAATGATGCGACGTACCTCTGCATCGACCTTCTGCATGGTCTCTTCACTCATATTGGTGGTCTTGGTCACAGAGCGGCCAAGAAAAACCTCACCCTCGTTGTCCGCATAAACCATGGGACCCAGAGCATCCGTCATTCCATATCGCGTCACCATGTCGCGCGCAATGTGCGTCGCGCGCTCAAAATCGTTGCTGGCACCGGTGGTCATCTGGTGCATGAAAACTTCCTCAGCGATGCGTCCACCAAACAGCATGCTGATTTGATGAAGCATGTATTCGCTATCGTAGCTGTAGCGGTCTTGCGCTGGCAGGCTCATGGTCACACCCAAGGCGCGCCCCCGCGGAATGATGGTCACCTTGTGAACCGGGTCGCACTTGGCGAGCAACTTGCCGATCAAGGCGTGGCCTGACTCGTGATACGCAGTGTTCTTGCGTTCACTTTCTGGCATCACCATGCTCTTGCGCTCCGGTCCCATCAGGATCTTGTCTTTGGCCTTCTCAAAATCCTGCATTTCTACCGTGCGTGCACTTCGACGCGCCGCCATCAGTGCGGCTTCGTTGCACAGGTTGGCAAGGTCAGCACCTGACATGCCGGGTGTGCCGCGTGCAATCACGCCGGGAATCACATCCTGACCTAAGGGCACCTTGCGCATATGCACATTGAGAATCTGCTCACGACCCCGGATGTCCGGCAACGTAACATAGACCTGCCGATCAAAACGCCCGGGGCGCAGCAGCGCAGAATCCAGAATATCGGGGCGATTGGTCGCCGCCACAACGATCACACCGACGTTCGTCTCAAAGCCATCCATCTCTACCAACATCTGATTGAGCGTCTGTTCGCGCTCATCGTTGCCGCCGCCCAACCCGGCGCCACGCTGACGTCCAACAGCATCGATTTCGTCGATAAAGATGATGCATGGCGCATTCTTCTTTGCGTTGTCAAACATGTCGCGCACCCGCGCCGCACCCACGCCAACAAACATTTCAACAAAGTCAGAGCCGCTGATGCTGAAAAAGGGAACCTTCGCTTCACCAGCAATGCCTTTGGCGAGCAGGGTTTTGCCAGTACCCGGCGGGCCAACCAGCAACAAGCCGCGCGGAATACGGCCGCCAAGTTTCTGGAACTTGGCCGGATCCTTCAGGAAATCGACAACTTCCTTGACTTCCTCCTTGGCCTCGTCGCAACCAGCGACATCGGCAAAGGTCACCTGGTTTGTATTTTCATCGAGCATGCGGGCCTTGCTCTTGCCAAAGCTGAACGCACCCCCTTTCCCACCACCTTGCATCTGGCGCATGAAATAGATCCAGACCCCGATCAGCAAGAGCATCGGGCCCCAACTCACCAGCAGTGTCATGAGCAGCGATCCCTCTTCGCGTGCCTTGACGTCAAACTTGACGCCATTGGCAATCAAATCGCCGACGAGTCCCCTATCAAGGTAAGTGGCAGTTGTGCGGACTTTGCGATCATCGGTTGTGACCGCGATGATTTCAGTGCCACCCTGACCTTCCTGAATGATGGCGCTCTTGATGCGTTTTCCTCGAACTTCCTCCAGAAAATCTGAATACCCAAGATTTCCTGCGCCTGCCGGTCCTCGGGTTTCAAACTGTTTGAATACAGTGAAGAGCACGAGCGCGATGACAAGCCAGACGGCAATTTTCGAGAACCACTGATTATTCAAGCGAGGCTCCAATAAGGACGCAAACAGACGAACGATACACAGTTGGGCACCATTTTAGGCGTTTCAAGACGAGCCAGCGACGCCTCCTGTCATTTACGCCACGATGGTTAATGCTTCAGGACGCCTTCAAACCTGTACCAACCAGGAAGGTTTCAGAAGACTTGTCACGTGAGGCCTTGGGCTTGATGCGCTTAACGATCAAAAAAACCTCGCGGAAGCGCTTGACCAGAACATCATATGCGCCGCCGTGAAAGACCTTGGCAACCAGGGTCCCGCGCGCTTTCATGTGGGTCTGCGCGAACTCGAGCGCCAATTCAACCAGATTTTCAATTCGCGCGGCATCGGCCGACGCAATTCCGGAAAGATTGGGCGCCATGTCCGAGACCACGACGTCAGCCTGCCTGCCTTGCATTTCGTTGGACAAGCGCCGCAATACCTCGGGTTCGCGAAAATCACCCAGCAGAAAAACCACACCCTCCACCGGCTCCATCGGAAGAATGTCGAGCGCAATGATGCTGCCATTGAGTTCTCCGACAGCAGCGCCACCACCCACGGCAGTCCTCGGGGACATTTTGCGCCGCACATACTGACTCCAGGCACCGGGCGTTGAACCCAGATCAACTACCAGTTGACCCGGCTTGATCAGGCCCAGTGACTCATCAATCTCCTTGAGCTTATAGGCAGCTCGCGCCCGGTAACCTTCAAGTTTGGCGAGCTTGACGTAGGGGTCATTGACATGGTCATTGATCCATGCGCGGTTGACTTTGCTGCTTTTGACTTTGTCGTTCATCTTGACCTTCGTAACCGATAATAGCGCCATGCCGCAAATTCACTTGACCCCTGCCCAACGCAAAGAATATCGTGCCCAAGCGCATCACCTTGATCCCGTCGTGATGGTGGGCGCTGACGGACTGAGCGCCGCCGTGAAGAAGGAAGCAGACGCCGCCCTGAACGCACACGGATTGATCAAAGTGCGCATTTTTGCCGACGACCGGGCGGCGCGCGAAATCATGTTTCAGTCACTCGCCGATGAATTGAGCGCAGCACCGATTCAGCATATAGGCAAGCTGCTGGTGCTGTGGCGACCGATGCCGGATCGCGAAAAGTCAGTTGATCCCGATCGTATGCCGGGTCCGCGTGACTTCAAGGTGCTCAAGTACAGCACACGCGGCGGCCAGCGCCCGGAGGTCAAGACCTTGCGCGTTCTGGGCAATCAGCGACTGACAGCAGGTGGTCAGGTCAGACGCGCCAAGTCCCCCAAGCAGGTCAGTATCAAAAAACGCAGCCAGACTTGAATAGCGGCGCCGTCATTGAATGGGCGCTGGCGGCGTCAACTTCCAGAATACAACCGAGACGAACAAGAACTGCAGCGCAAACATGGCGCTGCCAAGGCTGTGCCATAGGCGCAAATTCTCGCGCGCCACAATGTGTGGCGCGACCGCAAATTCGGACAACAAGGCCAGCAGCATGCCAGCCGTGATGAACATGAAGACAGTCGGCGAACGCAGCGCGAGTGGCGTCAGCCGCTTGGAATGCCCGCTGAGCAGGAGCACGAGCCCGCACAGAAGCGAAATCCAGGTTTGAGCCTGAAACAATCCGGCTGCCATATTGCCTGCCACCGCAGGTGTGGGCAAGCGGGCAAACAGCAGCGGAACCACCAGAAAGCCGATCAGGCCCAGGCTGCTCCACCACAGTGCAGCGACCCAAAGTGCGAGACGCGTCATAGGCTCAAACGTAGCTTACTGCCATCACCTCATAGTGCCTGGCACCGCCTGGTGCCTGCACCTCAACGCTGTCACCCTCTTCCTTGCCAATCAATGCACGAGCAATCGGACTGCCGATGTTGATCAATCCGAGCTTGATGTCGGCCTCATCTTCACCGACGATCTGGTAAGTCACCTTCGTTCCTGAAGCTTCGTCTTCCAGCGTCACGGTGGCACCGAAGACAACACGCCCCCCCGCATTGAGTTCTGCTGGGTCGATGATCTGGCTGGCAGACAGTTTGCCCTCCACTTCCTGGATTCGGCCTTCGATGAAACCCTGGCGATCCTTGGCGACCTCGTACTCGGCGTTTTCACTCAAATCGCCCTGCGCACGCGCCTCGGCAATCGCGTTGATGACCCAAGGGCGATCAATCGTCTTGAGTTTTTGCAACTCCGCCTTGAGCTTTTCAGCACCGCGTTTGGTAATGGGTATGGTAGCCACTTGCTGCTCCGTTATGGATTGCACAAAAGGAAACCGCCGAACGTTGCCGTCCGGCGGTAGGACCCGATTATGCCGTGAATGTCAGTTCAATATCAACCGGCTAGCAGTTGCGTGTGCATATCCTGCACTGAAATGACGTCCAGGTGATCGACATGCGGCATGCCCTGCACGGCAGCTTCGGCGCCGGCGATGGTAGTAAATGTGGTAACCCGCGCCAGCAAGGCCGAAGTGCGAATCTGTCGGGAGTCAGCAATGGCGTTGCGGCGTTCCTCAACCGTGTGAATGACCATCACAATTTCATCGTTCTTGATCATGTCCACAATATGGGGGCGCCCCTCGGTCACTTTGTTGACGGCGGTGCAGGAGACACCGGCAGCATTGATCGAAGCCGCCGTCCCTTTGGTTGCCA
>CAIYGK010000348.1 GCA_903925725.1 uncultured beta proteobacterium
CGACCGCCTCAGGTAGCGGCTTAGTCCAACGGGATCTTTAGCCCACCGTTCGCGGAACGGTTGCCCCAGCTTTGTCTCAGCTCTTTAGCCCGCGACCGCCAGGCTAAAGACGCTCTGCAATGTGTACGGCCGGAAACAGCAGCGCCCAGCTAAACACCTGACCCCCCGGGCGCACCACGAGCAGAACGCCGGTCAGGCCGGCGACCAACAGCAGCCAGCGCTGAGGCGAGACATGGGTCTTCAAAATCCACGCCGCCAGCGCCGTGGCTGCCACCGGCGAGAGCATGGTCATCGCTGTGAACTCGCCAACCGGCAGATACTGCAGCCCGAGAAAAGAGCAGGCGCTGGTAACCAGCAGCAATACGCCGCGCAGCAACTGAAAGCGGGGGTTCGCGGTGGCAAGCAGACCGAACTTCTGCACCGGAAAGCGAAGTGCCAGCGTGGCCAGCGCCTGAAAGGCATAGCGAAACCACAGCAGCATCAGGACCGGTGCCAGTCGGGTCGCATGTTTGATGCTGGCGTCGAGTGTCGCAAAAAACAGCGCTGCCACCACAATGAGGACGATCCCAACGCCTTGGCGGCTGCGCCAGAAACTCATTGAAGGTGCTGGATGCGCGCGGCCAGAAGTTCCCAGACCGGCGTCAGATGCGCGGGCAGAGGCGGCAGCGTGCCAAGCTCGGTATGACTCTCCAGCGGGCTGTGAAAGTCGCTGCCGCGCGAAGCGGCCAGACCGAATTCGGTGGCGATGGCAGCGTAGCTGACATATTCAGCAGCGGTGTGACTGCCGGTCACCACCTCGACCGCCTGCCCGCCGTGACTCTTGAATTCACTGAAAAGGGCGAATTCTTCGGTCGAACTGAACTTGTAGCGTGCCGGGTGTGCGATCACTGCCACACCGCCAGCCTCGGTAATCCAGCGCACGGCATCCTTCAGGCTAGCCCAGCGATGTTCAACAAAGCCCGGTTTGCCCTCGGTCAGGTACTTGCGAAAAACCTCGTTGGTTTCCCGGCAGACGCCGCTCTCCACCAGAAAGCGGGCAAAGTGGGTGCGAGAGATCAAATCGTGGTTGCCGGCAAATTTCAGCGCACCTTCGTAGGCGCCGTGGATACCGATTTTCTCCAGCCCCGCCGACATGGAGCGCGCGCGCTGGCCGCGCCCGCCGCGCGTTTGGCGCAAGCCCGTTTGCAGTGCCTGGTTTTCCGGATCAAAGCCCAGCCCCACGATATGGATGGTCTGTTCAATGAAGGTCACTGAAATTTCAACGCCGCTAAGGTAGGACAGTCCGAGCGCGCGTGCGGCAGTGGCAGCGCGCTGCTGGCCACCGATTTCATCATGGTCGGTCAAGGCCCAGAGTTCCACGCCGTGGGCTTTGGCGCGTTCGGCAAGGGCTTCGGGTGTCAGGGTGCCGTCGGAAATGACGGAGTGGCAATGCAGATCGGCGTTGATGGAAGAAGTCACCGGCTGATTTTAGGTCACGCTGTTGGCGAAGTAGCTAGCTTTCTTTTCCAGGTCTTCCACACTGTCGGCGAATCTTGTCGCCACTGCCTGGAATTCGCTGCCCAAGGCGAGGAAAGCGTCGACCACATCCGGGTCAAAATGCTTGCACCATCCTTCCACGATGACTTGCAGTGCCTGTTCGTGCGACATGCTGGCCTTGTAGACACGCCGACAAATCAGGGCGTCGTAGACGTCGGCCAGCGCCATCAGGCGCGCCGGTATCGGGATCGCCTCCCCGGCCAGACCCAGCGGATAGCCGGAGCCATCCCATTTTTCGTGATGCGAATA
>CAIYGK010000349.1 GCA_903925725.1 uncultured beta proteobacterium
CCAGCGCATGTTCACGACCGCCACCGCCGATGACGAGAACTCTCATGACGTTTCGCTGTCCATCTCGGCGTTATGGTAAATCTCCTGCACGTCGTCGAGTTCTTCCAGCACGTCGAGCAGTTTTTGCATGCGCACGCCGTCCTCCGCGCTGAGCTGAATCGGGTTTTCGGCGCGCATCGTGACCTCGGCCACATCAGGCTTCAGACTGGCAGCCTCCATCGCATTCCTGACAGCCTCAAAATCGGCATAGGCGGTCAACACTTCAATGGCACCATCGTCGTCTGTAATCACGTCCTGAGCGCCAGCCTCCAGCGCCACCTCCATCACCTTGTCCTCGTTCGTGCCAGGAGCAAAAATCAACTGGCCGCAATGCTTGAACTGGAAGATGACAGACCCTTCGGTACCCATATTGCCACCATGCTTGCTGAACGCATGACGCACTTCAGCCACAGTACGGACCTTGTTGTCAGTCATCGTATCCACCAGGATAGCCGCACCACCAATACCGTAGCCCTCGTAGCGAATTTCCTCGTAAGTCACACCCTCTTGGTTGCCGGTGGCCTTGTCGATGTTGTATTTGACGCGGTCGGCGGGCATGTTCGCAGCCTTGGCTCTGTCGACCGCCAGACGCAGACGCGGGTTGGTTGCCAGATCACCGCCACCGGCGCGGGCCGCCACCGTAATTTCACGAATGATGCGGGTCCAGATCTTGCCCCGCTTTTCGTCCTGGCGCCCCTTGCGATGCTGAATATTCGCCCATTTGCTGTGTCCTGCCACGGAAAATCCCTCAAAAATTCGTTACGCTATCGGATCGATTGTACTTTTTGAGGATGAGCAATATGAGCCAGCCAGACTTCGGCAGAAAACCCGTCCACCTGATTGACCACCCGCTGGTGCAACACAAACTGACCCTGATGCGCAGGAAGGACGCAAGCACCAGCAGCTTTCGCACCCTGCTCAACGAATTGAGCATGTTGATGGCCTACGAAGTGACGCGCGACATGCCGACACAGGATGTCCAAATCGAAACGCCGCTGGAGACCATGACTGCCAAAATGATTGACGGCAAGAAGCTGGTGCTGGTGTCGATTCTGCGCGCCGGCACGGGCATCCTGGACGGTATGCTGACCGTCGTGCCGGGTGCGCGCGTCGGGCACATCGGCCTGTACCGCGACCCCAAGACACTACAGGCTGTCGAGTACTACTTCAAGATGCCCAAGGACACGCAGGAGCGTGATGTCATCGTCGTCGACCCGATGCTGGCCACCGGCAATTCGGCGGTCGCGGCGATTGACCGCGTGAAGGCGCTGAAACCGAAGTCCATCAAGTTCCTCTGCCTGCTGACCTGCCCGGAAGGCATTGCCACACTGCGCAGGATGCATCCGGACGTGGAAATCTACACGGCAGCGATTGACCGCCAACTCAATGACCACGGTTACATCCTGCCGGGCCTGGGTGACGCCGGCGACCGGATATTCGGCACGCAGTGAATTGGTGTGACGGCCCGGATGAGAATCAGGATTTCGGCGGGTCACGTCACGGGCTGCGCCGCAGCAAGCTCCACCCCAATCAAGGTAGCAATCACCGCAGGCGTTGAAACATCTGTGCTCGGCGTGACCTGGGCCAGGACGGCCTTCAGCGTCGCCATGTCCGTTGTGTTGTTGTGCATCACTTCCGTGAAATGCCGGGCCACTTCTGTCTGATTATTGAATAGCAGTGCGGTATTGCCCCAGTCCGGGTCATTGAGCGGTTTGGTAGCCAGATTGCCGAAGACCTGATAGATCACGTCCCCGCGTGTCCAGACCTTGAGTGCGTCAACAATGTCGTTGATTGCTTGGGTCTTGGTCGCTGCAGACGCGCTATCCCTGACAACGTTGGCAACCAGCTGAGTCGCAAAGTCTGTATTCGACATCGAGTCACCGTAAGTCGATGTGAACTGTGGCTTGGCTGCGAAGATTTCCACGATCTGTTTGACCGTCATGCCAGCGTTGTAGGCGTCAGCCATCTGGCCCATGAAGGTTGCACCGGGCGCCGCGCTAAAGGCAACGATCGAAAAGTGATACAGGCTGTCCAGGGACCGAGTGTAAAAGTTGTAGTCGCTCACCCCCGCGAAGCTGTTACCTGCCAGATCTTTGACTGCACCTGCACCAATCTCTACTTTGTAGCCGGTAAAGATGCCAAGATCCTTGCTTGGGTCGATGGTCAGCGTGTTGCCTGAGACACGCAGGTTGGTACTGCTGGCTGCGTTGTAAGCGGCCAAGCTTGTCCCGGCGGCGGTCTTCAAGGTGATGGTGCCGCCTGCAAGTTGAATGGGCTTGTTAAAGCTCAGGACGATGTTGTCTGCCACGGCAACGCCCTGCGTTTCGTCCGCCGGACTGAAAGTGGCAACCGCCACTGGCGTGACCGCAATTTGCGCGCTGGCAATGGCTTGCAGTGAGCCGGCAGTCGCGATAGTCGAATTGTTGCTGGCCGATGTGCTCAGGGCCTGAACGGAGACAACGCTCCCCAGGACGCCTTGCAACTGAGTGCTGCTGGTCAGGTCGATGCTCTTGCCCGACTGGATGCCTGTGACCAGGGCTTGGGCCACCGTGCTGAACGAAACCCCTTCGGCCTGCGACTGCATGCCAAGCTGGGCTATCTGGGCTACTGCCTGCTGAACCGACAGGCCCGTGGCGTCTTGAGACCCATGGGACAGCGGGTCGTACTGGGTAAGGTCTACGTTAGCGGAAATTCCCAGAGCGTTTTGCACAGCCGTCTCGGCCACGCTGGCACTCACTCCAGCGGACTTGGCATAGCTCTGGATGAGCGTGGTGATCGGGCTGATGACGCCAGAACCTTGTGGTGCAGCAAGACTCAGGGTGTTGGTCAGACCGGTATCGGTATTGGTTCCGCCCCTGGCGATGAGGGCACCGCTCAGGGTGGTGGTCAGGCTGAAGTTGCCCTGGGCGTCGGTAACCACGCCGGTGTTCTCTGTCGGATCTGCAATGCCGTTACCATTGGTGTCGATGTAGATGGCGGCGCCGGAGACGTAGCCATCGTGGACTTTGGCGTTGATTGACTGGTTCACCGTTGCGGTTGCGGCACTGGTCCTGCTTTCTGCTGTTCCAAATCCATCGGCGTAGCTGGCAGTGACCGTCATGGCTTTGCCCACTTCGGCTTGAGTTACGACATAGCTGCTGGCTGTGGCGCCAGCGATATTGGCGCCGCCTGCCTTCCATTGGTAGCTGATAAGCCCCAAACCATCCGCGTCCACCAAGCTGTTTGAAGCAACAAGCGTCTGGCCCTGGCTTGCTGTACCAGTGATAGTGACAACACCGGTTGGCGCATCGTTGACGTTCGCGACAGTGCCGCCAGGAGCACTGCTGACAGACTCTAAAGTGCCTTTGCCGTCCATGTAGCTGACTGCGACCGTGATGGCTGTGCCGACCTCTGCCTGAGTCAGTGTCAAGCTGCTGCCGGTCGCACCCGCAATGGCGACCCCGCCAGCCTGCCACTGGTAGCGCATCGTACCCAGGCCGTCCGCATCAGATAGATTGTTGACGGCCGTCAGAACCTGTCCCTGTGCAAGGTTGCCGATAATGGTCAAACTGCCTTCAGGCGGATGATTCTTTGGCTCCTCCTGTGGACTCACTGAAAGCTGGAATGAGCTGCTGCTGGTTGCATCGTGCGAATCGGTTACCAATACTGCCACTGTCAACTCGCCAGCGTCTGACGAGCCCGGTGTACCGTGAAACGTTCGGGTTTCCGCGTTGAAGCTGAGCCAGGCGGGCAAGGGCAGATAACCCCAGTCTGGATCCACAACGACGGCACTGTAAGTCAGGGGATCTCCATCAATATCCGAGAAGGTATCGGATGGCAGCTGCAATGAGAAGTCGGCGCCGCCAGTCGCAGCCTGATCTGCTATGGGTTGAACCAGAGAAGGCGCGTGATTGGTGTCGTATCGGATATCGAAACCTGATAAATGAAAGTTGCCAGGATCAAATGCGCCATCGAGCTTGATCGAGAGGTCGGCGCCAGGTGTGGCGTCAACGCCAACATGGAGAATTGTCTGGTTGCCGACCACTTCCAGCTGCACTTGGCCGCTGACTACCGTCGCGCCGTTTCCGGGTGTCACCGGACCGTCAAGAAACAATGCGCCACAAATCTCGATGACATCACCGGAGGCGAGGTCAGTTATCGTGTCGGTGCCGGTGTCCTCGGTTGAAAAATAAAACAAGTAGTTGCCGCTGCCACCCGTCAACGTATCGTTGCCACTGCCACCAACAAGCGTGTCGTTGCCTGCCCCGCCGACCAGGATGTTGTTGCCGCTGTTGCCGCGCAGAGTGTTGTCAAGCTCATTGCCATAGCCGTTGAGATTTTCCAGGCTGCCACTCCACGTTCCGAGCGTGAGATTTTCCACATTGGCAGGCAAGGTGAAACTGCTTGCCGTGGAAATAACGGTGTCGTTGCCTTCTCCTGCCTGTTCAACGACGACGTCACCCACGTTGTCGACGCGGTAAGTGTCGTCCCCAGCACCGCCTATGAGCGTGTCTGCGCCGGCTCCACCATCCAGTGTGTCATTGCCAGCACCTCCCGCAAGCACGTTGTCGCCTTCGTTGCCGGTGATTTCATTGTTTTGTTCATTCCCGGTGCCATTGATGTTCCCGGCGCCGCTGAGCAATACCAGGTTTTCAAGATTTGCGCCCAGCGTGTAGTTGGCCAATGTAGATTTAACGGTGTCGGTTCCCTGACCCGCGAGTTCAACCACGACGTCGCCGACGTTGTCGACCCAGTAGGTGTCATCACCGGTTCCGCCGGTCAGCGTGTCGGCGCCGGCGCCGCCGTCCAGAATGTCATTTCCATCGAGTCCTGTGAGACTGTTGTCGGCGGCATTGCCCCACATGACGTTGTCAAGCGCATTGCCTGTGCCGGAAGTGGCGAAGGTTCCGACCAGCCAGAGGTCCTCCACATTTGGCCCAAGTGCGTAGCTGATGGTCGAGTTGACCCTGTCAACACCCTGATCCACTGCCTCTATAACGATGTCACCAACGTTATCCACCATGTAGACGTCATTGCCCGCCAAACCGGACATGGTGTCGGCCCCTTGCCCACCATCAAGATTGTCGTTACCACTGGTGCCGATCAGCGTGTCATTGCCTGGCGTCCCGATAAAGTTGCTCATACTGGTCTTTCTGTTTCAATTGTCACAATTCTTCGACAATTGCAGGCCGCCATGCTATGAACTAGGTCACACAAACAGGCTGAAGCGCCGCGTATGCGGCCCTGGATCCATTCTTGATATGGCGAGCAGTTGAGCGTGGTCCTCAATGCCAATCATGCCCGAGTGCAATGAAATCAGCCCTGATTTGACCCACTGGGCCAGTTGCTTGTTGACACTTTCCCTGCTTGACCAGACCATGCTGCCAAGTTCGAGCTGAGAGAGATTGATGGCGATAACTGTCCGGCCCTCAAGTTCTTGACCATACTCGCGAGAAAGTGTCAGCAACTTTCTCGCCAGACGCACGGTCAGCGAGTAAAAGTTGATGTCTTCAAGCTGCTCGTCGGTGGCCCGCAGGCGTTGGCACAGGAGGGCAAGCAGGTGAATTGCCAGTCCCGGGTTCGTGCTCAGGTAGGATATGAACCGCTGACGATCAATGACAACCATCTGGCTGTCCTCTATCGTGGTGCACGTAGCGCTTCTTGGTTGTCCGTCAAGAATTGCCGTTTCGCCGAAAAAATCTCCACTTTCAAGCAGGGCAAAGATGACCTCCTTGCCCTCCGTCGACAGCGTGCTGATCTTCACCTTGCCCTGGTAAATCGCGAACATCTCGTTGCCGCGGGCCCCCTTTTCAAAGACGGTTGACCGCGCAGGCACTGACCGAGTGGATGCGTGACTCGCCAACACCGCCAATTCTGTCTCCGAGAGTGAGCAAAAGAGTTCACTTCCAGCCAGCAGCCGCACCATTCTGGACTTATCAACGATCTCCATATCAAATACTGGATTCCAAAGTCCAAACTAAGCATTGGGCCGTTTGGACGGCATTGAAGAGCTAGATTTCAGTTTCATTTTGTTACTTTACACCGCGATGGGGCTGAGCGAGAAGACCAGCGGCGCTTTTTTTCATTGTGTACCAGGGTAATCCACCCGAACAACCAAAGGGCGCAACAGTGAGAACTGCCTCTTCGGTTTTCGCCACCTGACGCCGAGGCAAGGTCAGTCTAAGGCGCAATCGACTCGGCGTAGTCGTATAGCGCACCCAGCAGCGCTTCGCCCTGTTCGTCGGCGTCTTGCGCCAATCGGTCCAGCTCATCAAACAGCGCCGTCACGGTACGGGCGCCAGCCTCACCCTGCAGCAAGCGCGCAGTGCGGTGCTGCTGCCATGCCTGCTGCTCCTGCTCTGACAAACTGTGCGGGAAGTTGCGTGCCCGGTACCGGAACAGCAACTCGCTCAGGCGCGGGTCGTCAAACGCCGGTCTCGACGCAGCCAGCTTTTCATCATTCAATTCCCGCAGTTGGTTGAGGCGACGCCTGTCCGCGTTGCCAACGAAACCGCCGTAGAGATCCTCGTCGACATCGGGTGGCGGTTCTTTCGGACGCTTGAATACCTCCGGCCAGATACCACTCATGTCCGGCAGATCGCGCGCCAACTCGGCATTCCTGAGCTGCGCATCCAGATCCAGGCTCCACCGCTGCGCCATCTGCGGCGACAGGATCTTCCAGTTTCCCATCACCATCGGTGACTTGTTCAGATGCACACTCTTGACGGGCAAGCGCGCCATGCCGTCTGGCAGACTATCGGTCTTGGTGAACAGCCGCAGACGGATCTCGTCAACGTTCATCGACGCCAGTTCGCGCGGATCATGCGCCAAGTCCCAGGCAATCAGCTCGTTCTTGTTGGTGGGATGCATGGCCAGTGGCCACATCAGCGCCAGACAGCCCCGCGTGGCCGGGAACATGCCTGAGACGTGCAGGAACGGTCGGGCCTGGGCTGGCGCGGTGGGCAAGCCGAGTTCAGCGGCCACCCGGTCCTTCTTGTGCAGACCGAAACAAAAGTCAAACAAACGAGGCTGCGCCGCCCTGATCAGCCGCGCCAGCGCAATCGTGGCGCGCACATCGCTCAGGGCGTCGTGTGCGGCATCGTGCGCCAGACCGTTGGCCGCGGTCAGATCGGTCAGCTTGAAGCTGGCACTGCCGTCAGACTTGGTCGGCCAGACGATACCCTCGGGGCGCAAGGCAAAGGCCGTACGTACCACGTCCAGCAAATCCCAGCGGCCACAATCGTTCTGCCACTCACGGCCGTACGGGTCGATCAGATTTCGCCAGAACATGAAACGGGTGATCTCATCGTCAAAACGGATCGTGTTGTAGCCTACGCCAATGGTTCCGGGGGCGGCCAGCAGTTCCTCTATGCGCGCCGCGAACTGGTATTCGGGCAGGCCCTTCTGCAGACACAGCTGGGGCGTGATGCCGGTGATCAGGCAGGCCTCAGGATCCGGCAAAAAGTCGTTGGCTGGCTGGCAATACAACATGACCGGTTCGCCGATCTCATTGAGCTCTGCATCGGTCCGGATGCCAGCGAACTGGGCCGGTCGGTCGCGCCGCACCTGCGCGCCAAAGGTCTCGTAGTCGTGCCAGAGAAAGGTATGCGCGTGGCTCCGAGCCGTCATGCCTGAGCTCCGTTCCCGCGGACCTTCAGCAGCCAGGCCTGCGGCTCCTGCAATGCGGCCTCAAAGCCCTCAACAAAGCGACCCACGTGCAAACCGTCCATCATCGCGTGGTGCACTTCCACCGACAACGGCATCCACAGGCGTTCGCCCTCGGCATCGATGCGGCCAAAGGCGATCTTGGGGACGGAGTCGTGGACGCCCCACCGACGCGCGTTGGAGTAGCTGCTGAAATGCAGCCAGGGCAGGGTCGTCATGTGAACCGTGGCGTCTTCATCCTTGTCCGGGTCGAAAGACGTTCCACATTGGCGCGCCGTGGCTATGGCAGCGACGCCCTGGCTGCAAAACCTTGCGAAATCACGCTCGTGCTCCAGCGTCACAAAGCCAAAGGAATCATCCTCCCGCAGCACCGTGGTGCTGCCATGGACCTGTTCATGCACACGCACACGCTCGCCCTCAAGTCGGTAGCGGAAGGGCTCAATGTCGTTGGCCAAACGGATGGCAATGAAGTGATAGGCGAGTGACATGCTCCCGACCCCCGCCTCCTTCACCGCGCGGCGCAGCCGACTGACATCAAGTCGCGTGCAGATGTTGAAGCAGGGAAGGTCAAAGGTCCGGTAGAAATCAAAGGCTGAGCGCCGTGGCCACCGATCCAGATCGAGAAAAGTGCTTGTTGGTAAAGTCACAATCAATCTCCTATGTGCTGCGCTAGCGCCGCCGTGCCGAGCGCACGCCCTTGAGCTCGGCCACGATGGAGAGCACCTTGTGCAGACGTCCCGAGTCCGACACCTCGATCGTGAAGGTCATCCAGGCCGTACCTTTGATCGATTGCGTCTGGACACCGATCACATTCATTTTTTCCTTGGTAAAAACTTCTGAAATATCGCGCAGCAAACCCTGCCGGTCGGCAGCCTCGATGGCCACGTCGACGGGGTACACGGCAGCCTCCTTGGCCGGCACCTGCCCCCATTGCACCTCGATCACCCGTTCGCCGTTCTTGCTTACCATCTCACGCAGATTGGAACAGTCCGTGCGGTGCACACTGACGCCCTTGCCGCGCGTGACAAAGCCGCAAATCGCATCCGGTGGCGCCGGCTTGCAGCACTTGGCCAGCTGGGTCATCAGTGAATCCACACCGACCACCAGCAGACCGCTCTTGCCAGCGGCAGGCTTGCCGCGTGGCTTTTTCAGCATCATCTGGTCGTCTTCTTCCGCCGCTGGCTCGGGCGGGCGCAACACGGTCTCGATGTTGCGCAGGGAGAACTCGTCTTTGCCGACCACCTCGAACAGATCGTCAGCCGACTTGAAGCCTAACTGCTCCGCCAGGTCGTCAAGTTTGACGGCTGTCTTGCCAAGTCGTTGCAGCAGTCTTTCTACGGCCTCACGCCCCTTCGCCACGGTTTCATTGAGCGCCAGCGCATTGAACCAGGCGCGCACCTTGGCTTTGGCGCGGTGACTCGCCAGGAACCCCAGTTCGGGGTTGAGCCAATCGCGTGACGGACCGCCCTCCTTCACGACCGTGACTTCCACCGTCTGCCCGTTCTTGAGTGGCGTATTCAGTGGCATCATGACGCCGTCCAATCGCGCGCCGCGGCACCGGTGCCCAAGGTTCGTGTGCACGCTGTAGGCGAAGTCCACGGCAGTCGCCCCTTGCGGCAATTCAACAATCGCAGCGTCCGGCGTCAACACGTAGATGCGATCCTCAAAGACGCCAGGACCGCTGGCTCCAGTCAGGTCTCGCTCCCAGGCCAACAGTTGACGCAGCACCGCGATCTTGGCGTCGTAAGCGCCACTGGCTGAAACCCCACCGTAGCCCTTGACACCGGCTTCCTTGTAGGCCCAGTGCGCCGCCACACCCATTTCCGCATGGTCATGCATTGCTTGCGTGCGGATTTGGATCTCGATCGGTCGGCCCGCGCCGTCGCGCACGATGGTGTGTAGGGACTGGTAGCCATTGGCCTTGGGACGGGCAATGTAATCGTCAAACTCACGCGTCACCTGGGTGAACTGGCTGTGCACCCAGCTCAATGCGGCGTAGCAATCCGGAATGGCGTTGACTACGATGCGCAGCGCCCTGATGTCGTAGACCTGATCAAAGCCCAAAGATTTGCCACGCATCTTCTTGACGATGCTATAGATGTGTTTTGGCCGGCCCTGCAGCGTCGCTGCAATGCCTTGTGCCCTCAGTTCGCTCTCCAGACGCGAGCGCAGAAGTTCCACCTCGGCTTCTCGCTCCGAACGCGTCTCATCAAGCAGCAGTGCCACTTGCCGGTAGGTGTCGGGCTCCAGAAAGCGAAAGGCCAGGTCTTCCATCTCCCATATGATTTCGCGGATGCCCAGACGG
>CAIYGK010000350.1 GCA_903925725.1 uncultured beta proteobacterium
AGCACCTTGCGGCTTGCCAAGTCCGATAGACTCGGCGACCTCTTTCGTAACTTGATCGATCTGGACGCCGATACGACCACGCGAGACGCGACCGCTAGCACGCAGTTGCTCACTGACACGAACGGCCTCATCCATCGGGATCGCAAAAGAGATTCCCATCGAGCCACCGGAACGGGAGTAGATCTGACTGTTGACCCCCACCACTTCTCCGCGCATATTGATCAAAGGACCGCCCGAGTTGCCGGGATTGATGGCGACGTCGGTCTGAATAAAGGGCAGGTAGTCGCCGGTGTCGCGCTGTTTGGCACTCACAATGCCAGCCGTCACCGTATTGTCCAGGCCAAAAGGGGAGCCAATGGCCATGACCCATTCACCCACCTTGAGCCGGTTTACATCTCCAACCTTCACGGCTGGCAACCCGCTCGCGTCTATCTTGACCAGCGCGATGTCGCTGCGCTTGTCCGACCCCACGATCCTCGCCTTGAATTCCCGCTTGTCGGTCAGTGTCACAAGAACCTCGTCTGCCCCTTCAATCACGTGAGCATTGGTCATGATCAGACCATCGGGCGAAAGGACAAAGCCTGAACCAACACCGCGTGGTTGCTCCTCCTCCTGCTGGTCCGGACGCTTTGGATGCGGTGACGGTAGCTGGCGCGGCAGGTTCGGAATCGGCAGGCCAAAACGTCGGAAGAACTCATACATCTCGTCCTGACCAGCGCCGTCAGGCCCACCTCTGGGGGCAACCTTTTCAAGTGTGCGGATATTCACAACGGACGGGCCCACCTGTTCGACCAGGTCCGTAAAGTCCGGCAAGGTCCGTTGCTGTGCCTGCACTGCACCCAAGGGAACCAAGGCGAGCAAAGCCCCCATGCTGCACGCAGCCAACAGAGACCAGACCTGCCGTCTTTTCAAACCAATTTGAACCATGATCGACCTTTCACCAAAAAATAGTTGACAAGAGCACCAATTGGGGATTCATTGGCTGCGCTCAAGACCCGATGTCGCAGACATCCTATCCAACAGTCGTTTCATTCACGACGCTTGCAGAGAACACTGCCCTGCGCAGTGCATGCCACGCAAGCGCATCCTTGCCACTCTCAAGCCAAAGCCATCGCCGACTATCGCCTTGCACGCACATGTGCAGCAGCATGCACCATTGCCAATCCAGATGCACCGTCACGGGTCCAGAAAAAGACCGATTCGGCGTATTGAACGTCCATGTGTGGCCATCCCACTGCAAATTTCCGTGTGGAGAACGCCACCAGACCCCAAAAGCAGTCAGACTGCAGAGTGACAAAACAGCTGTATAGAGCAATTGCAGCCATAGTCCGGGTGCTACCTGAAGACTCCAACGTATGCCGGCGACGATCCCAACGACAGTGCTTAGTCCGAGCAGCCAACCGTAAGAGACTGAACGCCCCACCGGATAGGTAACCGCTGGGGCCCTGTGCATGCCAACCTGAGTCGAATCTTGATAGCGAAAACCGAAGACTGGTTCAAGGAGCCCGCTTGAATACAAGCGAACCGTTGGTGCCGCCAAAGCCGAAGTTATTTTTCAGGGCAACGTCAATCTTCATGTCACGTGCAGTGTTAGCGCAATAATCAAGATCACATTCTGGATCCTGATTAAAGATGTTGATTGTCGGAGGACTCTTCTGATGATGCAGTGCCAGTACGGTGAACACTGATTCAATGCCGCCAGCTCCGCCCAACAGGTGTCCAGTCATGGACTTGGTGGAATTGACGACGATCTTCCGTGCGTGATCTCCGAGAGCAGCTTTGATGGCATTCGATTCGTTCAAGTCACCGAGTGGGGTCGAAGTTCCGTGTGCGTTGAGATAGTCGACCTGATCTGCATTTACGCCTGCGTTACGCATGGCTCCAAGCATGGCGCGACGAGGACCATCAAGATTGGGTGCCGTCATGTGACCTGCATCGGCACTCATGCCAAAACCAGCCAGTTCGGCGTAAATGGTGGCACCGCGCGCCTTGGCATGCTCGTACTCCTCCAGAACCATCACGCCAGCACCTTCTCCCAACACAAAACCATCACGATCCCGGTCCCACGGGCGCGAGGCCGTCTGCGGATCATCGTTACGCGTACTCAGGGCGCGCATGGCGGCAAAGCCCCCGATGCCAAGCGGCGAAACAGTGGCCTCAGAACCACCTGCCACCATCACGTCGGCATCACCGTACTCAATCATGCGCCCAGCCTCACCGATGCAGTGCAGACCCGTCGTGCATGCAGACACAATGGCTATGTTCGGTCCCTTGAAGCCAAAACGGATCGCCACCTGCCCGGCGATCATATTGACGATGGTAGCTGGCACAAAGAACGGTGAAATGCGACGTGCGCCTCGCTGCAGAAACTCGGCGTGCACGTTTTCGATCATCGGCAAACCACCGATACCGGAACCTATCAAGCAACCAATGCGGGTTGAAAATTCGTCGGTCAGAGCATCCTGCGTCGGCAGATTGGCGTCGGCAATCGCCTGCGTTGCGGCGGCAACGCCAAAATGAATGAAGGTATCCATCGTGCGCGCCTCTTTGGCACCAACGTAGGAATCCAACTGAAAATTCTTCACTTCACCTGCGATCTTGCAGGAGAAGGTCGACGCGTCGAATTTGGTGATCAGGTCTATCCCGGACTTGCCAGCAATGACATTGGCCCAAGCGTCAGCTACCGTGTTACCCACGGGACTGACGCATCCCAACCCTGTTACA
>CAIYGK010000351.1 GCA_903925725.1 uncultured beta proteobacterium
CGACCCGGTGCTCGACTGGATGGTCAGCAACGTGGTGGCCCACCTGGACGCCAAAGACAACATTTACCCACGCAAGGAGCGAGCAGAAAACAAGATCGACGGCATCGTGGCACTGATCATGGCGCTGTCGCGCGCTTTTCTACCGGGTGACTCGGTGGTGCTGGGATCCGACTACGAATTAGTGTTGCTCTGAACCTATGGGACTGCTTAGCTTTTTTGATCGATTTCGTGGACCCGGTGCCTCCAGTGGTGACCGCAGCCCGTATGGCGAATTTTGGTTTGAGCCTGTCTCCGCCCGCACCGGCAGCGGCATGCGTGTCTCGCCTGACAGCGCGCTGCGCCTGGCTGCTGTTTACGCCTGCGTGCGCATCCTGGCCGAGACCATGGCGTCGCTGCCGTTGGTGGTTTATCAGCGCCGCCCAGATGGCGGCAAGGACAAGGTCACGGACCACTGGCTCTACCGATTGATGGCCAAGCGCCCGAACCGGTTTCAAAATCCTTTCGAGTGGCGCGAGATGCTTCAAGGCCACTTGGCTTTGCGCGGCAACGCCTATAACCAGATCATCACCAACCCGCGCGGCGAGATCATCGAGTTGATGCCAATCCACCCGGACCGGGTCAAGATCGAGTTGCTGCCCTCCGGTGAATACCGCTACCGCGTCACTGACCGGGTGGGCACCGAGGTCATCATGCCCAGAGGTGAGGTCTGGCACCTTCGCGGACTGTCCTCAGACGGCTTGATGGGCATGAGCCCGATTGAACTTGCACGAGAAAACCTGGGCATGGCGCTGGCCGCCCAAGATTACGGCGCACGCTTCTTTGCCAACGACGCCAAGCCGACCGGCGGCTGGATCGAGTTTCCCGGCTCGTTCAAGGACAACGAGGCCAAGAAGGTGTTTCGTGAGTCCTACCAGCAGGCCCAGTCTGGTGCCAACCGGGGCAAGGTCCTGGTGCTGGAAAACGGCATGAAGTTCCACGAAGTCGGCGTCACCAACAAAGACGCCCAGTTTCTGGAACTGCGCAAGTTTCAGATCACCGACATCGCTCGCCTGTTTCGGGTGCCGCCGCACATGATTGCCGACCTTGAGCGCGCCACGTTCTCCAACATTGAGCAACAGAGCCTGGAGTTTGTCATGCACACCATGACGCCCTGGGCCGAGCGCTGGGAGGCCAGCATCGAATCGGAGTTGCTGCTTGAGGGTGATGACATCGAGATTGAATTTGATTTCGCCAACCTGATGCGCGGCGATGCCGCCAGTCGTTCAAGCTACTACCAAAGCGGGATTCAAAACGGTTGGCTCACGCGAAATGAGGCACGCATTTCAGAAAACCTAAATCCGATTGACGGACTGGATCAGCCTTTGAGGCCGCTCAATATGGTTGAAGAGGATGCTGCAGAGGATTTGGAAATCGATATGCAAGCAGAAGCGGCAGAGCCCCCGGAGCAAGAAGCGATCGAGCCCACGGCGGATGCCAGTGAAGCCCGACTCAATGACCGATTTAATGCCCTTGTTCAAACGACCTCGGAGCGACTTGCTCGCCGAATTGGTCGATCGGGTCACTTGGCAGACAAAGACATCTTGTTGATCTCACAAGCCTTGGCCGTACCGCTAGATCGGGTTCAGCTCTGGGCAAACCAAATAGCCGAGCCGCTAGATCAAAAACTGCTCACCCAATCACTTATTTCACTCGGACTGAATTTATGAAAAACCAACTTCTGGTCGCCGAATTTTTGGCAACTCCCTGGGCCTTGATGCCTGAGCGCTTAAGTGCCCTGGCCACCGTAATATCTCGCTGGTCGCAAGGAGCGCCTGCCAGCGACGCCGCAAAGTTTCAGGTCCAAACCGGCCGTGTGCTGCGAGACACCCGCAGACAGACATCGGCTGCAATTTCGGGTGGTGGCATTGCCGTCATTCCCATTTACGGCGTCATTACCCAACGGGGCAACATGGTCGATGACGTTTCCGGCCCTGGCATGGTCAGCACCCAGATCGTCACCCAAATGCTCAGACAAGCCATTGCTGATGATGCTGTCAGTCAGATTTTGCTGGACATCGACAGCCCTGGCGGAAGTGTCTATGGCGTCTCTGAACTGAGCGATGCGATTTTGAGTGCCCGTGCACAAAAGCCCGTGGTGGCCATCGCCAACAGTCTGGCAGCTTCGGCTGCTTACTGGGTCGGCTCCCAGGCCAGTGAGTTCTACGTCACCGCCGGTGGCGAAGTCGGCTCAATTGGCGTGTGGCAGGCGCACCAGGACTACAGCAAAGCCATGGATGAGGCAGGCGTTAAAACCACTCTCATATCGGCGGGGAAGTTCAAAGTGGAAGGAAACCCCTACGCCCCGCTGAGCGAGGAGGCGCAAGGCTTTATGCAATCCCGCGTGGATGACTACTTCCAGGCATTCACAAAAGCCATCGCTAAAGGTCGAAATTTACCGATCTCGCAGGTCCGAGATGGCATGGGCCAAGGCCGGGTCTTGGGCGCTGATGCGGCTTTGGCACAAAACATGGTGGACGGCATTGCCAGCTTCGATCAGGTCTTGAGCAAGATGCAAAAAGATGCAGCGTCAAGTGCTAAGTCCAGTCCACCTGTCAAACCCAAAACCTCCCGCTTGGCCCAAGCCCGCACTGAGCTTGGGATTTTGTAATTTGGACTGCTCAGGAGTTGCTCCGTTGAGCGCCTCCAGTCCGAACGGCGACCCGTAGGTCGCAACCCTGATGCGTGACTAGCTTCGCGCAGTTTTCAATCTTCCCAATCCCGTCACCCAAGAGGTGGCTTTTTTACGTCTGGAGAAACCCAAATGAGTAAGCAATTGCGCGAGCTTCAAGCTCGCAAGTCTGACCTTGTCAAAGAGGCGCGTGCCTTAACCGACATCGCCGCTCAAGAAAACCGAGATCTAACGGATGAGGATGTCATCAAATTCAATGGACTTAAAAGTCGAATCGAAGCCACTTCGGCGGCGATTGACCGTGAATCGGCATTGATTTCAGAGGAAGCCCAGATGGGCATCCATGTAGGCGCTGGTCATGGTTCCGCATTTTCCAGCGTGATGGTGAGCGACAACCGCGAACTTGATCCCAAACATGGCTTTCAAAGCCTGGGCGATTTTTTGCAAAACGTTTGCCATGCGCAAAAGCCAGGCAACCCGATTGACGATCGCCTGCTGATTGGCAGCGGTCGTGGTGCTGCCGCTCCAGCCACCTTTGGAAGTGAAGGTTCCGGTCAAGACGGTGGCTTCTTTGTACCGCCACAATTCTCCAAGGAGATTTTCCAGCTGTCATTGGGCGAAGACTCGTTGCTGCCGCTCACCGACAACGTGGAGATCAGCGGAAACACCATGGCGTTTCCCAAGGATGAAACCACGCCTTGGGGCACCAACGGCATTCGCGCTTACTGGCAAGGCGAAGCGGCTCCTTCGGTCACCACCAAGCCCGTTTTGGGACTTTCTACTTTGCGGCTTAAGAAGTTGATGGCCCTGGTTCCCACAACCGATGAGTTGCTTGAAGATGCCAATGCCTTGTCCACCTATCTGCCCGAGAAAATTGCACTGTCCATTCGCTGGAAAACCAATGAATCCATCCTGTTCGGCTCGGGCTCTGGCGTACCGGTAGGTGCGCTCAATGCGGGCGCTACGGTCAGTGTGGCCAAGGAGACTGGGCAGTTGACGCAAACGCTGCTTCCACAAAACCTGGCCAAGATGATTGCGCGTCTACCGACGGGCTCATTCGCCAACGCTGTGTGGATCGTCAACAACGATGTGTTGCCAGCATTGTTCACCCTGACCTTGGGGAACTACCCGATCTACTTGCCTACCGGATTGAACGTTGGCGGTATTCAGGTCTCTCCCTACGGCACGCTGCTGGGACGCCCGGTGTTTGTGTCTCAACACGCCAACACCTTCTCCGCACAGGGTGACATCTTGCTGGTGGACCTGAAGTACTACCAGACCATCACCAAATCGGGCGGTATGCAGACCGCCACGTCGATGCACCTGTATTTCGATGCCGATCTCACGGCGTTTCGAACCACCTTCCGCATGGATGGCCAATCGAAGATTTCCACAGCGATCACGCCCGCCAAGGGCAGCGCCACGATGTCGCCGTTCATTCAACTCGGCGCGCGCTGATTCGCCTTCATAGGTTAATAACTTCAAAGGAAAAAAATGCTTACCAATGCAAAAGGCAGTGAACTGCTGACCATCCTCGGGGTCCTCGATCCCGCCAGCCAAGCGGCGGGCACGTCCACCACGGGATGGATCTCGGTGGCCAACCACCATGGACTGATGGCCTCAATCCAATCTGGCGCGCTTGGTGCGAGCGCTACCCTGGACGCCAAATTTCAGAAGGCGCTGGACAGTTCGGGCACCAACGCCAAAGACATCACTGGCAAATCGATCACCCAACTTACCCAAGCGGCCAGTGGTTCGAACCGCCAGGTGCTGATCAACGTCAAGCCCGAAGAGCTTGACACCGTGAACGGCTTTGGCTTTGTGCGTCTTTCCGTCACCGTGGGTGTGGCCGCCAGCATCACCTCAGCGCAACTGATCGGTGTGAATCCGCGCTATGCACCGGCGGATTCGCTAAATCAGGCTGCCGTTGCACAGGTCGTCTAAATGCCACTGCAACTCGTCACCCCGGCCACAGAGGAGCCGGTGTCACTGATTGACGCCAAACTTCATCTGCGGGTGGACTTTGACGAGGATGACACGCTGATTGCATCCCTCATCTCGGCTGCCCGGCAAGCAGCCGAGACCTTGACTGGCAGGCAGTTCATAACTGCACGCTGGAGACAAGTGCTTGACAGTTTCCCCGGGCCGTCCTTGATGGGCGTGTCTGCGGGTCAACCGTTTACCTTGCCGGGGCACGCCATTTTGTTGCCCAAGACGCCGGTGCAGCAGGTGGTGTCAATTAACTATTTGGACATGGCGTCCGTTGTTCAAGTCATGCCAGCGTCTGCCTACACGGTGGACACCGCGTGTGAGCCTGCGCGCATCACTCCTGTCTTTGGTCAGATCTGGCCGATCTGCCTGCCGCAAATTAGTGCGGTGTCAGTCACCTTCGATGCCGGGTACGGGAGTGCCGCTCAAGTGCCCGAGGGTATCAAGAGTTGGATCAAGTTGCGGGTGGGCAGCCTCTACGCCCACCGTGAAGAGATTGCCGTGCTGAGCAAAGGCCGCATTGAGCCGCTGCCGTTCATTGACGGACTGCTGGATCCCTACAAGGTGGCGTTCATATGAGGACGTTCTTGTGAACCCCATCCGATCGGGACAACTCACGCGCCGTATTCGAATTCAGCGTCGAAGCACGGTCCAAGACAGCTTTGGGGGCCCAGCCCTGACTTGGATTGATGTTGCCAGCCTCTGGGCAGGCATTGAGCCGCTGACGGGTCGGGAACTTGAGAGTGCGCAGCGCATGGCCAGCGAAATATCGCACCAGATCACGGTGCGGTATCAGGCGCTATTCGCAGACACCCGGGAGGTCGCGGGTTACCGGGTTCTGTACCGGGCACGCATCTTCAACATTCACGCGGCCATCAACGATGAAGAACGCAACGCGGTCATCACCTTGCTGGCTTCTGAAGGACTTGATGATGGCTAACTATGAAAACGTCCAGATCGAAGGTCTGGACCAACTGGCAGCGGCGCTCAAAGAGTTGCCCAAACGACTGGCCAAAAACGGCCTGCGGGCAGCGGTTTACGCGGGGGCCAAGGTGATTCGGGATGAAGCCAAGCTGAAAGCGCCAGTGGCGATCAATGCGCTGGGACCCAATCAGCCACCGCCGGGCACCTTGAAGCGCTCCGTGATCATGAAACAGATCCCTGAACTCTCGGACCAGCAAAAGCAAACCTTCTTTGTCACGGTACGCCATGGCAAGCAGTACCGCAATCAGGGGAAGAAGGGGAACCTGTCGCAAGACGCCTGGTACTGGCGCTTCGTCGAGTTTGGCACTACCCGGATGGCGGCTCAGCCTTTTTTGCGGCCGGCCTTTGATGTCAAGAAAAACGAAGCTGTCACGGCCATCACCACCCGACTGGCAGAACGGGTCGAACAAGCGGCGCAGGAACTCAAAAAGTGATTCAGCAAGACATATTCACGGCCCTCTCTGGTGTGGCCGGTGGTCGGGTGTTTCCCAATATTGCGCCGGGCAACGTGCAAAAACCCTATGTGGTCTATGCCCGCGTCTCAAGCGCACCAGAGAACACCCTGGCGAACGGTTCACCGATTGACAACACCCGGCTGCAAGTGGACTGCTTTGACGTCACTTACGCGGGAGCCGTCCTGCTGTCAGACGCGGTGAAAACCGCACTTGATGCCAGCGCCATGACCCATCTCCTGCTCATGGAGCAGGACCAGTTCGAACCTGATGCGCTTTTGCATCGGGTGATTTTGGATTTTTCAATCTGGCATTAACTTAAAGGAGAACGCCATGTCAAACACCGCCATTTCAGCGCAAGGCACCACGGTCAGCATTGGTACGACCACCGGCTCGGCACTGACCATTACCGCCGTCGCCCAGACCTATCCCTGCCGGGTCACGCTGTCTGCCGTGACAGGACTCAATAAAGGGGATGTGCTCACCATCGCGGCTGTCGTGGGCACCACGCAACTCAACGGCAACAGCTATGTCGTGCAGTACATCGAGCCGACCACAAAAATTGTGACGCTGGCGGGCTTGGACGCTACGGGGTTCACCACCTATGTCAGTGGCGGCACGGCTACGCCTGTGCAGTGGACCAAGATTTCCAACGTCAAAAGCTTTAGTGGCTTTGACGGTGCAGCGTCCGAGATTGACCGCACGAACTTCGATTCGACAGCCAAGGAATTCATTTTGGGGCTGTTTGATCCGGGCCAGTTCACGATTGAAGTGGACCAGGACAACAGTGACAGCGGGCAAATCGCACTGATGACGGCGCAGGTCACGAGTCTTTTGAAAAACTTCAAGCTGCAACTGCCCAATGGCAACACCGCCACCTTCACCGCCTATGTGAAGAAATTCAACAGCCTGGGTGCCGTGGATCAGGCGATCCGGCGCTCACTTGACCTGCGTATTTCTGGCCCGGTTTCCTGGGCCTGATGGCACTTGATTTCGATTCTTTTCTAACCAATCAAAGGGTATCTATGACACTTCTTTCTAAAACCGAAATTCTGACGGCCAACGACCTGCAGACCGAAGACATCACCGTCCCCGAATGGGGCGGTTCCGTGCGGGTGCGCAGTTTCACCGGTCGCGAGCGTGATGCCTTTGAGGCCAGCATGGTCCGGGGCGATGGCAAAGACCGCAAGGTCGATCTCACCAATATGCGCGCACGTTTGGTGGGCCTCACCGTGATTGATGAGACCGGACAGCGCTTGTTCACCGACGAAGAAGCCGATCTGCTCGGTGCCAAATCCGGCGCAGCCCTGGACCGAGTGTTTGCAGTGGCGCAAAAACTCAACGGCCTGTCGGGCTCGGATGTGGAGGAACTCACAAAAAACTCCAGCGGCGTCCCGAGCGCCGCTTCTACTTCCGACTCTGCCTTGTCCTTGGATTCCAACACCCAGACCATCTCCTCGGGAGTCTGAGTTCGCACCAGGTCGCGGAGTGGATGGCGTTTGCGGGTCTCGAAGGCCTGCCGGACATACGGGCCGACTTTGGCTTCGGCCAGGTCTGCGCCACGCTGGCCAACGTCCACCGCCGCGAAGGTCAGGACCCCTACCGGGCCGATGACTTCATGCCGGGACTGCGGGATACCGCGCCCGCACAAGCAAAAGATGCCGATGCGCCACCCGATGTGGAGGCACAAAGCCGTTTGATCTCAGCCCTTTTGGGCAAAAAGTAAAAAGTAAAAGGAACAAGCCCACCATGGCAACCCTCGCCAGTCTCGTGGTCAGCCTCGAGGCCAATGTCTCACGCTTTGAGTCCGACCTGAACAAGGCCGAGTTCATGGCCAAAAAAGCCATGGACACGATCAGCAGCGTGTCGGAGACCGCCATGAAAACGGTCAAAGGCGCGGTCATGGCCATGGCAGCGGCCTATACCTTCGATGCGTTCGCTGAAGGCATCAAGGGCGCAATAGAGTCGGCGGGCGAACTCGATCACATGGCCAAGAAAACAGGGGCCACGGTCGAGGCCCTCTCCGGCCTGAAGTCGGCGGCCAAGTTGTCCGGCACCAGCCTGGAAGAAGTGGGCGGCGGCTTGCAAAAGCTCTCCAAAGCCATGTTCGAGGCCGCCGGGGGCAGTCAAAAGCAGTCTGATCTGTTCAAGATGCTTGGCATTGAAGTCACGGACTCATCGGGGAAGTTGCGCGACTCAGGCGAGGTGATGCTCGATCTGTCCAAAAAGCTCGACACCATGGACAGCAGCACCCAGGCGGTGGCCACGGCTCAGATGCTGCTCGGCAAACGCGGCGCTCAGTTGCTGCCGTTCATGCAGGATCTGGCCGACATTGGCGAGTTGAACGCCAAGGTCACATCAGAGATGGCGGCCGAGGCCGATGCCTATGAAAAAAATCTGGTGCGTCTGGAGGGGCGCAAGAAGTCGCTCTACAACACCATTGCCGCAGGCTTGCTGCCCGTCATGCGCGACTTGACGGACACCTTGGTCGCGGCAGGCAGTGTGACGCAGCGCCTTAACGACAAGGCCAAAGAACTGAACGAAGACAACGTGATCGAAAGCTGGGGCCGACAAGCGGTCAGAGCCGTGGCTGCACTGATTGATATCTTTGATGCCTGTATCCGGGTGGTGCGCATCGCTGGCAACTCTATTGCTGCCACCGGAGCGGACATCGTCTCGGTGTTTCAGTTTATTGATGGCCTGGGTGGGGAGATGATCAGCGAGGGTTCACTCGAACCCGTGAAGCGCCGCTTTGCCTCGCTCACCTCAGACCTTAAAAGCCACGCTGAATCGTTTGATGAGGACATGGTCAAGATCTGGACCGCGCCCTTGTTTCTCACCAAACTTGATGAGCAGTTTGCCAAGCGCGACGCCGGGCTTAAAAAGATGGAGGAGTCGACCAAACGTGCCTTCGCCATCCCTGACCAAAGCGGCAATCAAAAGAGCGCCTTCGAGAACTACCTGGATTCGCTCAACGTCGAGGCCATCAAAGACAAACTTGGCAAATACGAAGCCATGGTCGAGAAGGGCCGACTGCTGGCCGTCAAA
>CAIYGK010000352.1 GCA_903925725.1 uncultured beta proteobacterium
GAGTTCCGGTGTTGGCGCATTCTTCTTGGCAACGGCAAAAGCGTCGATGATGAAGAAGCGGATCTTTTTGTCACGAATGGTCTTGCGCGCCTTCACCGGCAACTCAGCCCAGACGTCCTCCGCCGTGGCACTGGACTGCAGGATGAAGGTGCCACCCGCCACCAGTCCGAGCAGCGGGTTGGTGTGGCTGAAAACCTTGTGATCGGGCGCAATGACGACTTCAACGTCTTCCAGTTCGGCATTGGTAATCTTGACTGGCTCGGGGCTGAGCGTGATGTAGTAGTTCGTCGGCGCGCCGCTCTTCTCCGACCCATACTTGGGTGCGGATTTGGAATGCATATTGAGCACGCCAGCCAGAATATCGGTCAGCAGCTTGCCCGATGCGATGGTGCCGTAGCCACCGATCGAATGAAAGCGCACGCGAAACCCGGCATCCGGCAGCAGCTTCGGATTGGGCTGGGTCTGGAGCGCCATCGGCTCCGTCTCGGGATAAGCCACTTTGAGTCGCTGCAGCATCTCTGAAACACGTGGCGTCGCCGTATCCGAGAAAAACTGCGAACCGAGATAGATCAGCGGCACCAGCTTGCCATCTTCCATGTTCTTGAAAGCAGCGATCAGATGACGCGGTTGCAGGTCATGCCCGCCCAAACCAAAGATGGCTGTCGTCAGCATCGGGCTGCTCGCCAGCGCCGGGATGCCTGTGTGGCGCATCTGGCTGGCGTTTTCGCGTGCCTTGAACAACGCTTGCGTGACGAAGCTGGTGAGCGCCGTCTGGTCCGAGCGCTCCAGCACCGTCACGGCCTTCTTGCCCGTGAGCGCCTCCACCAGTTCGGCTTCCGGGAAGGGCTGCAGCAACTTGATGGCCACCAGGCCAACCTTTTTGCCCTGTCCGCGCAGGTGGGTCACCACGGCTTCCACGTCGTCGGTGACGGACCCAAGACCGACCATCACGTAGTCGGCGTCCTCACACATGAAGGTTTGCACTGGACTGTACTTGCGCCCGCTCAGGTCGGCGTACTCATTCATCGCCTGGCGCACGATGGCCGGCACGGCGACGACGAAATGGGTGCGGTGGTCGACCGCCCCCGCCTGGAAATCAGGCTGGTTCTGGACCGCACCGGTGAGACCTGGATTGTTCACATCCACCAGCGCCGGCACCAGTTGACGCGTGCCCTTCTCGAGGGCGTTGAGCCATTGGCGCTTCCAGGCGCCGTGCAGTTCTTCAGGCAACCACTCCAGCGTCTTCGCCACAAGTTTGCCAGCGTTGTCGGACTCAATGTTGACAGCGTTGCTGATCAGATAAGACTGCAGCTTGGCGAACTTGTCCGGAGTCAGATCCGCCTGATGCCGAACCAGATACTGCTGCAACTGCACCACCCTGCCCTTGGCGCCGTACAGCATCTCCTGCGCCAGCGTGGGCGCCTTGATGCGTCCGGCCGGATCACCCAGATACTCGCGCAGCAGAGCCGGCTCGGGCATCAGCGCCTCGCTCATCATGTGGCTTGTGGCAAAACCGTCCATGGCGTTGGCCACCGGAATCAGCGAGAGCGATGCAACGCGGTATGAGATCGCCGCAAGGTCGGCCGCTTCCTGCGGGTTGGAACCAAACAGGATGGTGTAGCCGGAAGACAGCAGCGAGTAAACGTCGTCATGCCCAGCCATCACGTTCAGCGAGTGCTTGGAGACGACGCGCGCCGCCACTTGCAGCACAAAGCCACCGACCTTCTTGCCGACAGTGACATAGTGCGATTCGAGTGCGTACAAAATGCCCTGGCTCGATGAAGCGTTGGAGATGAACTGGCCACCAGTCAGTGCTGCGCCGAGCGCTCCGCTCTGCGCAGAATGCTCTCCCTCGGGCTCAAAAAAGAACGGATGCTTGCCGAAGACGTTAACGCCTCCCTCAGCACGAAATGCCTCATAGATTTCAGCGATTTCGGTGGAGGGCGTGATCGGATAACCGATGACACCGCCACAGACCTGCCCCATGACGTAGGCGACGGCCCCGTTGCCGTGGATGACGTTGGGGATGCCGGGGTACTTTGCTGTCTTGGCTTTCATAGTGCTGCGTCCATGAGTTAACGGTTGATCTCAAGGCCCACTCTGGATGAACTCATAGCCCGGTCGAACACTTTCCGGCCACAGACAGCTAAGCGGAAAAACTCTCACCCCAAATGGGCAAACAAGAAGCCAGGCTCCTTGCATATTTTGGTGAATGAATACTAGCACCACTATGTGATAACTGAGCCCAGACACACGTCATCTGTTGACGTGCATCAAGCAGTGTTCTACCTACCGCGGAACAAGCCCGGGCAGATGCGGCTGACTTACAGTTTTGACTTGTGCCCGCGCACGCTCACGAGCCTTGCGCCTGCCGTCATGCCTGGATGCTGATGATCCTGTCGAAGCCACTGATCTTGATGACTTCCAGAATTGCCGGCTTCGGCGCGATCAAGATCAGTTTGCCGCCTCTGGCTTTCGCGGCCTTGGCAACCACCAACAAGACGCGCAACCCGGCGCTACTGACATAGTCAAGCTCCGACAAATCCATATTGATCGAATTGACATCATCAACCAGTAATGCCAGAAGAGCCTTCTCGGCGGCACCCGCCGTAGTGGTATCCAGGCGGCCAGTCGACCGGTAAGTAACGCTAGTGTTCATGTTGCGAAATCTTGCAAGTGGGTCCGCTCATCTTATAGTAGTTTTGCGGAAACCCATTGAGAAGTACGCTATAGAATTTGAAAATGCCATGTCAACTCACACTGGAAGGCGACGCCGACGCGGCCAATCTGGCAAGCTTGCTGGATGACGTCGAGCGTTTTGGTCTGGGTAAAGCGTGGCCCGTGAATGTCGTGGCGCAAGTGCGCCTGGCGCTGGAGGAAGTTATCGTCAATGTCATGTCGTATGGATCATGCGGACAGGGCGCACCACACTTGAAGATTGATCTGATTCAGGATGATTCACAACTCGAGATAGCGGTTACCGACAACGGAATCGCCTTTGATCCCCTTCAGGTCGCTCCACCCAAGCTGGATGCTGCGCTCGAAGAAAGGGAAATTGGTGGGCTGGGGTTTTTTCTCGTTCTTCAACTGATGGACAATGTCTCTTACCAACGTGACGGCGAGTGGAATCGGCTCCTGCTGCGCAAGTCTCTGCTTTGATTACCCATCAATCGCCCAGCCGCTAAAGGTCGATTTCAAGACCATCGTATGCGGTCACGACCACAAGCTCTGCCCCACTTCGTGTGATCGCCTCAAGTCGGCGCGACTGATCGAGAACACCGGCAATTTCGGCATCGTCATAGGCCGGCTCATGGTGAAACAGGCACAGGCGCCTGGCCTTGGCGGCCTGGCACAGCTCGATCCCCACCATGTTGCTCGAATGCCCCCAGTCTGCGCGCACCGAAACGGCGTCGGCCAGCGAGTACATGGCATCGAACACCACCAGATCCGCGTTGCGAAAAAAATCGACAAACCGGTCCAGCGCGGATTGTTCATCGAGTTTGTGCTCGGAATCTGTCGAGTAAACCATGGTCTTGCCATCACGCGCGAAACGCCAACCATAAGAGTCTCCCGAATGAAGTTGCAGCAGACCTGTTACCGAGTAGCCAGCAATTTCATATTCCTGATCGGGCAGCAGCACGTCAAACTCAATTTTTGCAGCCAGCGCGTCAAACTCAACCGGAAAACATGGTGGCGACTGCTGACGCCGAAAGGCCAGCTCGGCTTGCGCATGGCAGGTGTGAATGACGATCCGATTGCCCGGAATATAGACGGGAGTGAAGAACGGAAAGCCCATGATGTGGTCCCAATGCAGATGGGACATGAAGACATGGTAGGTCTGGGGCGAACCGGGCGGAAACTGCCGCAAATAGTGAGCCCCCAGCGGGCGCGCACCTGAACCGAAGTCCAGGAACACATGGTCTGCCCCCGCCGCCTCCAACTGCACGCAACTGGAATGGCCGCCATAGGTGCCGCTGATTTCAAAAGGCAGTTGCGAGTCAACAAAGGCCTCCACATCTTGGCGCCGGCTCAAGCCCTGATCAATCGCTGCATTGAGCGCTGCCACCACTTTGGTGCGAGTTTGTCTGGCGGTCAGTGAGATCGGAATCGAACCCCGAGTACCCCAAAAGCGGACTTTCATCGCAAAACCTTTCTCAGTCAATGTGGTGCCGGGCCCAGGCGCACGGAAAGATACGCCCTGCTCCATTGCATCAAACGGGTCAAAGGGTAGCAAAACAGGAAGAAACAGGCGCAGGCGTACAAATAGACCGGAAGCATCAGGCGTGTATTGCCCGTGGCATTGATGACCGTGTTGCAACGGCTGACAAGCTCACTAACGCCAATGATCGAAGCGGTGCTGGAGGCAATCACGATGATCAGCATATAGCTCGTCCAGTTGGGCAGGAAGAGCAGCGCCGCAGCGTGATCTCCCTTGCGCCAATCGCGCAACGTTGTGGTCAGATTGTCAGAGGTAAATCCAATCACCGCCATGGCCAGAGCCAGAGAAGCGTTCAGCCATCCGGGAAAACCCAGCGTGATCGAGGTGCCGGGCAACACAAACTCGCTCGGCAACATGAAAACGAGGTAAAACTGAAAAACAATGGTGGGCACATTGCGAGTCAATTCAGTCAGCAGCAGACTGAACTTCACCCGCCGTGGTTGACTCGATAGCCTGAGCAGCGCCAATCCCCAACCGAGTCCGGTTCCAATGACCATAGCCAGTGAGGCAATCAGGATGTTCAGGCTGAAGCCAGTGAGCAGGAAGGGCGTCCATGTGATCAACTCGCGCAGCACGTCCAGGCCGAAGAGGTTCATTTGACTGCCCCCAGCAGCCTGCGCTCCAGCGCACCAAGCAAGCGAACCGTTGCAAATATGAGCAGCAGAAACGTCAGCAGCAACACATTCATCATCACGCCGACATTGCCGTTGTCCGTCATGATCGTGGTAGCAACCGAGAGCAACTCGGGAACAGCGACAGCGGAGGCCATCATGGTCGCTTTCGATACATTGACCAGCGCCGCCGTAACGTGGCCGCTGCTCATCGCAATGAGCTCACCCAAATTGCCCCAACGCAACTGGAAACCCGGATTCGACTGACGCTTGACGTCCGCTGCGAACAACAGCGCAGTCGTGATGCTTGAACCCGTGTAAAAGCTCAAACACCACACGACAACGCCGAACGCCGAAACACTGATGCCGTAGGCGGCCATCAGCATGGACCCCAGTCCAAACAGCAAGACGTACATCGCCAACAGCGGGGGGGTCATGCGTCCAACGATGCTCGCCATCCAGATCAGTCTGCTGACAACGCGCACTCTGGCCTCTGCCAGCAAGGCTCCCAGCACACCCAGAAGCAGGCTACCTGACACACAAAGCAGCATCAGCAGGACGGTTGTACCCAGACCCAGGAAGAAACGCGTGCGATCGTATTCGTCATAGATCAGGCTCAGGTCCAGACCGGTATTCTCTTTGAACCACAAACCAACACGGCGCAGCCCGGTAGTGTCAGTTGAACTCAGCAAGACAGGATTCCTGCAAGCGCTGGGCCACTGGCCCGAGACTTCACGCTCGCACAATCTTCTGCCCTTTGCATCGATCTTCTTCCACAATGCATGCGTGTCTGCGAGGAAAGATGATGCCGGAAGTCCCCACACCTTTTCACGCTGAATTGCAAAACCACTGCGATGCCAGTCCGCCACAATATCACCCAACAGGCGCTCAAAATCGGAGCCGCCTTCCCGCCGCGCAATAGCGATCGCCCAAGGTGTATTGAGCACTGGTGCCAAGGGCGCCTTGTAGCCAGACCACTCCGGCAATCTGAGATCGCCTTGAATGGCCGTGTTGTCGAACAAGTAGCCGATACAGCGCCTGTCCTTGACTGCCAGTTTGGCATCTCTGGCGTTATTGAACATCTGCAAATCGAGCAGGTAGCGCTGCGCCATGATCCGGTTGAAGTAGCTGCCTTGGGTGGCACAGACCTTTTTGCCCCGGGTTTCCGGCCAGTCACTGACATTCTGCTCTGGCGGCATGAACAAGGTCACGCCAGAGGAGTAATAGTTGGGTTCAATCATGGTGACGATCTTGCGACGTTCCGCTGTGTCACCGGTGGTCGAAAGCAACATGTCAACACTGCCTTCTTCAAGCTTTTGAAGCCGGTTCGCGCCCGACACCGTCACTTTGGTCAAAGTGACGCCCAGCCGGCTGGCAATATCTTGCGCCAAATCGTGCTCAAAGCCTTCGGAAGTTCCGCTCGCATTGAGGAAACCAAAGGGAGGGTAATCAGTCTTGACCCCCACAATCAAACTGCCACGCTGCTTGATCAAGGCCAGTCGCTCACTGCTGCGTGGTGCCGCAACTGGCGCGGCAAATGACCCCCCCATGGGCAAGCAGAAGATGGCGACGAGCACCAGCATCCAGGCGCTTGCCCTGCGCAGCAAATGATGGAAATGCCTCATACCGGCACCGCCACTGCGCGCATCCCATAACCCAGCGGAGCGGGCAAGAAACGTGTGGCCTTGGCATCGGCTGCACCAATCCATGGGTGTTGTGTGATCAACCATTCGGGCAGAACGCTTTCTGCTTCAACCAGCTTCATCTGGAAGCCCGCCGCCTGCAACTCTTCGCGTAAACGCCGCACGGTGTAAAGGTGGTAGAAAAATTGATGGGACGCGCCACCCAATCGGCGGCTGAACAGGATGTTGCCCGGCTCTGTCCGGACCCCATGGGCCCGACCTCGCCAGCGATCCAGGGTCGCGCCCATGAGTTCAACCGGGCGCCGACGCCACTGACTGGGTACGGTCAGCAAGAGCTTGCCCCCGGGCTCAATCAAGGCTCTGAGTTGTCGCAAGGTCTCAACCCGCGCCGACCGTACGCCGACGTGACTGAGTACACCAAACAGTATCAGGATCAGGTCATAGTGACCGCAGCCTTCAAGAACACTGGCGGGACCATGAAGCAAACGGGTACGCGCGCCAAATCTGGCACGGTCCAGGTGACTGCTGAATTCCGCCAAAGCCGCTTCAGAAATATCGCATCCGGTAAGCGACGCCGAGGTACCGTGCAGTAGCGCCAGGGCATAGCGACCGTTGCCACAACCAAAATCGAGTATTTGTTGGGCTTTGTCGGCGCCATGATTCATCAGGAAATCCAGGGTCGCCTGATTCGGTTGGGGATAGCGCTTTTCGTAGTCGTGACAAGCAAAGTAGTGGTTATAGAGCTGCGCCATGGCGGCACTCACTTCCACGTCCGGGGGAGGGCCACCGGGCGGCGAAGCACCCTGTGTGGCAGTCTGGCTAAATGAAGCTCTTGAACTCATCAAACAGTTGTTGTGCCTGGTCTAGCGACATTCTAGGGGTGAGCGATCGCTAAGTTCGTCACCGCAAAACCACTTCCCGTTCTCTTTGCGTTGCCAAACAGCCTGCTTCTCCTTCGGATACGAAGTCGATGGAATTCCCCATTTGCCCTCGAGTTTCGTCAATACACCATCGCGATGCCAGCCAATCACAAGGCGAGAGATGATTCTTTCCAGCTGACCGCCACGCTCGGTGGGAGCCAAAGCGATCGACCACGGCACGTGATAGAGCGATGTCAATGGCATTTCAAAATCCCGCGCCCAGTCCGGATTCTGCAAGATGGAGACAATCGCAATATCGTCGTGCAGAAGTGCCGAGCAACGCCCATCACGCAAGGCTGCGAATGACAAGTCGTTGCCATATAGGGCAATCACATCGGTACCATAGGTGACCGTGATCGGACGGTTGTAGAACGCACCTCGGCGACCGCAGACCCGGCGATTTCGCAGGGCACTCCAGTCCCTGAAATGCTCGCTCTTTCGGGCCAGTAGATTGACCCCCGAAGAATAGTAGTGTGGCTGCACCAAAGTCATGATCTGGCGACGCTCAGGTGTGTCCGACAAGGTTGCTATCAACACGTCCACCTTGCCTCCAAGCACAGCGTCAGTCCGTTCCGAGGTGAGCACGCCAACCAACTTGAGCTTGACACCAAGATGGTCAGCCAGCAGTTGCGCCAGGTCGGGTTCAAGTCCCTTGATTTCACCGTTGGACCGGTCCAGCAGTCCCCACAGGGGAACGTCCTTCTTGACCCCCACAATCAATGTGCCGCGGGTCTTGATCGCATCCAGGGTGTCAGCCCAGGCCATCTGGGTGCAAATTCCCAGCATCAGCAAGCCCAGAATCAGGCCAGACAATTTATCGAGAATGTTTCTGCGCGTATTCACGAAGCTTGCACCTTGCTTGTTCGATCTTGATCCGGTCTGGCCCCTGGGCAGTGGAGCAAGGCCAGGCAGGTTATGTCGTCCGACTGAGGTGCTCCCGCAGCAAACGCATCAACCGCCCGAATGACGCGATGGACCGCGTCCTGCACGTCGGCGGCGGCCGATTCACTAAAGAGCGGCTGCAAGCGAGCCTCCGTAAATTCCTCGTTGTCAGGGTTGAATGCCTCCGTGACACCGTCGGTGTAGATGATCACGTAATCACCTGGCTCAAGCTGGATACTCTGCTGTTCAAACAACAAACCGTCCGCTACACCCGACGCGATTCCGTCAGTCAAAGGCAAAAATTCGGTTCGTCCGTCAGCGTGAACCAGCAGTGGCGGCGGATGACCAGCATTCACATAGGACAGTTGGCCCCTACCTGGATCCAGGACGGCATAAAAAACCGTGACAAACATGCAGCTCTCGTTGTCCTGGCACAAGACATCGTTCACGCTGGCGATGACCGCGCCTGGCGCAATTGCGTCTTGCGTCGCCGTCGCTCTGAGCAATGTCTTGGACACCATCCCAAACAGCGCGGCAGGAACGCCTTTACCGCTCACATCGGCCACAACAATGCCGGTCTTTCCACCATCGAGTGGAAAATGGTCATAGAAGTCACCGCCAACCTCTTTGGCCGAACGCATTGCTCCCCAAAGTGAAAAATCGTCGTGGCTCGGCCAATGGCGCGGCAGTATCGCCTGCTGCATCTTGGCC
>CAIYGK010000353.1 GCA_903925725.1 uncultured beta proteobacterium
GCTGCAGCCGCTGGCATCGCGCACTAGAGGGAACAAGACATGATGAAAATACATTGTCCCCAGTGTGGTGATCGCCCGGAAAGCGAGTTCCATTGCGGCGGAACCTCCCATATTCAACGCCCACCGCTGGAATGCAGCGACGAGGAATGGGGCAGGTATATGTTTGAACGCGAAAACCCCAGCGGATTGCACGCTGAGAGGTGGCGCCACACCTTTGGTTGCAGCCAGTGGTTCAACATGATCCGCAACACGATAACGCACGACATTGAGGCGGTGTACGCCATGACAGACCCAAAGCCTGAAGTGGCTGAGGGGGATATGCGATGAGTGGATCACGTTTATCCGCCCCCCACGGCCTGTGGATCGACCGAGACAACCCTGTCAGGTTTGACTTCAATGGGCGCACGATACAAGGGCTTGCCGGTGATACGGTCGCCTCGGCGCTGCTCGCCAACGGAGTCCAACTGGTTGGGCGCAGTTACAAATTACATCGGCCCAGGGGAATCTTCTCTTGCGGCGTAGAAGAACCTACGGCCCTGCTTGATATTGGAAGTGGTTCGCGTCGACTTCCAAACACACGGGCGACCGATATCTTGGCCACTGACGGACTTGTTGCCACCAGTGGCAACTGCTGGCCGAGTTTGGAGTTCGACGTAGGCAGTCTGATCTCCAGGTTCTCCAGCTTTATGCCAGCGGGCTTTTATTACAAGACTTTCATGTGGCCGAATTGGCGTCTGTATGAGCCAGCTATTCGCCATATGGCGGCTGCGGCACGTGCCGGTGATGGGCCCGACCCTGATCGCTATGACGAGATTTCAGTGAATACTGAAGTGCTGGTGGTGGGCGCGGGTGCAGCCGGCTTGCGCGCTGCCGCGTCCGCGTCACGCGCTGGCAGGAAGGTCCTGCTGATCGAGTCTGAAAGAGCAACTGGCGGATGGCTCGCCACACAGGAATCTGTGATTACTGGCGCCTCAGTCGAAACGTTGCGACAGCTACGCCAGGAACTGGGTGCTTGCGGGGCCACACAACAACTCAATTGCACCGCATTCGGTCTGTATGACCACAATCTTGTGACGGCCATTGAGCGCATAGACAGCCCTGGTGATGGTCTGCGGGAAAGGCTCTGGAAAATCAGGGCGAAACAGATCATTCTTGCCACGGGCGCATTCGAACGACCCATGGTGTTCCCTGATAACGACCGTCCCGGTGTGATGCTTGCCGGAGCAGTCGAGCGTTACGTGTCCCACTTTGGGGTGGCCTGCGCAAAGACTGTGGTGGTGGCGACCGCATGCGACAGCGGGTACGCCACGGCGCAGGCGCTAAAGGCTGCAGGTATTGGCGTGGCAGCGATCATTGACTGCCGCGATGGCTCGCAAAAGGCAGCTTTCAAGACCGAAATACCAGTGCATTGCGGAGCAAGCGTTGTTGGCGTAGCAGGAAAGACCGGCGTCCAAGGGGTTCAATGGACGCCGAACACTGGCGCCAAGCTTGCATCGATAGACGCTGACTTGATCGCGGTTTGCGGCGGCTTCACGCCCAACGTCAATCTCTACTCCCAAGCTGGAGGGAGCTTACGTTGGCTTGCTGAATCTTCCATGTTTGTGCCTGATCGGCAGATTCCAGGTATTACTGTGGTCGGCGCAGCTGCAGGCGCATTCGATTTCGATAGTGCGATGTCGCATGCAGACGGCGTGGGGGCGATGCCCCCCGGGGCACTGATGCCATCCGCACCAGTGGGCGGACTTGGTCGCGTACCGGCCGACAACCAGCCGACCGCTGCGGCGTTGCAGGCACTTGGACGAAAGCCAGGCAAACAGTTCATTGACCTGCAGAACGATGTGGAGAGTGCGGACATTGAACTGGCTGCGCGGGAAAACTATCGCTCGGTAGAGCATCTCAAGCGCTACACGACAACCGGAATGGCGACAGATCAGGGAAAAACCA
>CAIYGK010000354.1 GCA_903925725.1 uncultured beta proteobacterium
TGAAATATTCCTTCTGAGATGTGCCGGGCTGTCTACCAGCTTTCCTGGACGACCCGCCCCTGCAGCTTTTGAGGGGGTCGAATGTTATCGGTGAAACGGGTCCGCCAATAGGCCAACTGATCTGCCGACACCGTCAGCGGCTGCTTCATCACCAGCCAGGTCACGCCCTCGGTGCATGGTGCAGACGTGAGAGAACCTTCGTATCGGTAATAGGCGTGCCCGGCGGGTAGCAAGGCAGCAGGATCTGCCAGCGCATCTGCGACGGTGTGATCACCATCGGCGCGCCCAGGAATCCTGGGCCATAGCGCCGCCAGCGCTGCGTTTTCTGCACCTTGACGAAACAACACGACCAAAGCCAGCAACTGGCCGGACTGGCTCTTGTGCAACAGGTGCGCCGCCATGGCAAATTCCTCACCCTCAATCCGGTCACCGCCCGGCGTGTGAAAGTGAAACTGCTGCAGCGTGTAGGTCTGCTTGCCGATCAGCAGCAGGCTGCCCTTGGCAATACGCACCCTGGCAGTGTGTCCGTCGTTGGCGATCTTGAGTGGCGACTGACGGTACTGAAATTCAAGCGTCGCCAACTTCTTCTTGGCGGGTGCGACGATGTCAACCGGTGACTGTTTGCGTCCGGTCTGACACAAGAGGCTTTCAGCGCGCAGAACCTGTGGCACCAGCAGCAGTGCCCAGAGGACTGCAGCACTGCCGGTGCGCAAAAGCATGGTCCGACTCAGCGCTCGATGGTCAGCGCCACACCCATACCGCCACCAATGCACAGGGAAGCGATACCTTTCCTGGCGTCGCGACGCTGCATTTCATGCAGGAGCGTTACCAGAATCCGGCAGCCGGACGCGCCAATCGGATGCCCGATGGCAATGGCACCGCCGTTGACATTGACTTTGGAGGTGTCCCAGCCCATTTGCTGGTTGACAGCGCAGGCCTGGGCTGCAAAAGCTTCGTTGATTTCCAGCAAATCCAGGTCGGCTGCGTTCCAGCCGGCACGCGCCAGTGCCTTCTGTGAAGCCGGAACCGGGCCCATGCCCATCAGAGCCGGGTCCAGCCCACTGGTGGCAAAGCTGGCAATCCGACCGAGCGGCTTAAGGCCCATCGCATCGGCCTTCTTAGCAGTCATGACCATCACGGCGGCCGCGCCGTCGTTGATGCCAGATGCATTGCCAGCCGTGACGCCACCCGCCTTGTCGAATGCTGGCCTCAGGCCCGCCAGCGCGTCGGCATTGGTCTTGCGGTTCAGGTACTCATCGGCCGCGAAGACAATCGGATCGCCCTTCTTTTGCGGAATGCTGATGGAGACGATTTCATCCTTGAACTTGCCGGCGTCCTGTGCTGCGGCCGCCTTCTGCTGACTCGCCAGCGCCAGCGCATCCTGCATGGCGCGCGTGATGCCGTACTGCTTGGCAACGTTTTCGGCGGTTACACCCATGTGGTACTGGTTATAGACATCCCATAAGCCGTCGACGATCATCGAATCAATCATCTTCCAGTCACCCATGCGCTGGCCATCGCGCGAACCCTGCAAAATATGGGGCGAGGCACTCATGTTTTCCTGGCCACCGGCGATGACGATCTCGCCATCGCCGTAGGCCACTGCCTGAGCTGCCAGCATGACTGCCTTGAGCCCCGAGCCACAAACCGCATTGATTGTCAAGGCAGGTGTTTCCTTCGCCAGACCGCTCTTGATCAGCGACTGCCGCGCCGGATTCTGACCGACACCGGCCGCCAGCACCTGCCCCATGATGACTTCACCAATCTGGTCCGCGCCCAGACCGGTGCGCGCCAGCAAGTCCCTGATGACGGCAGCACCCAATTCGGGCGCCGAAATTTTGGCAAGGCTGCCGCCAAATTTGCCAACCGCAGTGCGGGCGGCGGAAACGATAACGATGTCTTCCATTTGATCTCTCCAGAGTAAAAATAAAACTTATCAAGCCTTGGCTTTGACATAGCGACCGGGCGCCGCCTCAATCACCTTGTACTTGCCTTTGCCATAGGATTTGGGCGCCGCAATCTGCTTGCCGGCATTTCCCTTGAGCCACTGCGCCCAATCGCTCCACCAGCTACCCGCGTGCTCGGTCGCCCCAGCCAGCCATTCAGTCTGTGTCTTTGGAAACTTGCCGTCTTCTCGCGTCCAGTGACTGCGCTTTTTGGCCGAAGGTGGGTTGATCACGCCAGCAATGTGACCCGATGCACCCATGACGAAACGCTTCTTCCCGGGCAAGGCCTGCGTCGAGGCGTAGGCACCGCCAATCGGCACAATGTGATCCTCGCGCGAGCCGTAAATGTAGACCGGCATGTCAAGTGTGCGCAAATCGACACCGACGCCGCAGACCGTCGCCGCACCGGGATTGACCAGCCTGTTTTCCAGGTACGTGTTACGCAGATACCAGGCGTAGAACGGGCCGGGCAGGTTGGTCGAATCGCTGTTCCAGTAAAGCAGGTCAAAGGCGGGGGGCGTCTCGCCTTTGAGGTAATTGCCGACCACGTAATTCCA
>CAIYGK010000355.1 GCA_903925725.1 uncultured beta proteobacterium
CTGCCCGCCTGCGCTTCACTATTTCAACCACTTTGAGGAAATCTTCATGACTGCCACACTTGCCCGCAGAGAAACAGATGACACCGCCTTTGCGCGGCTGGAGAGCGAGGCTCGCCTTCTCAATCCCCTGCTCAAAGCGAGCACCGGCAAGGCTGGGCGGGTCGGCTTTCGCGGTGAGCTGGCGCTGCGCTTTTCAGCCAGGATGGCCGACGAAGCGCGCCCACCCGAGTTGCTCTGCGGCCAGACCATGGCGGTTGCCAACGTGGGCGAGACGCAACTGCCTTTCTTTGCCGGCTACCTGCTGAGTTTTGCTTACCTGAAGGACGTGGCTGAAGTGCTGGGCGACACACTCAGCACCACGGGCAAGTATTTTCTGTTTTGCAACAACATCGAGTTGTCGAAAAAGTACCAGGTGCTCTACCAGGGCGTCACCTTCTACGTGCTGCCGATTGACGAGTCCACGGTTTACAACGAGCTGCTCGACCTCTTCTACCTCGAAAAGAACGACCTGAAGAAGAAAGACACGGCCGGCAAGCTCGACGCCGTGGCCGATGCCGCACTCAAATTCAGCAGCACTTTCGAGGCGATCAGCTATGAGGAGGGTCTGAAACTGATGGGTCCGGTGCGCAACCCCAACGAGAATCGCCCGGTCTGAGTCCGGGGCCGGTTGGCCGTGAGCACAGACGATGAACGCGACCAGCCGCACCGCTGGTACAGCACCAATCTGGTCGGCGTGCCGGCGCCGGTGCTGTCCAGCGTCGCCTTCAACCAGAACCCGGTGCCGCTGTCGATTGCCGGAACGCGGGAGGCCTATGTCGGTCTCTTCTCGCTGCTCGATCGCAGCCAGAACCTGAGCGAGGCGCGCGACATGTTTGTGCACTACCTGGCGATTGCCTTTGGTCTGCGCAAGCCGCAGGCGCACGAGATGGCAGCGCTGGGAGCAGCCGAACAGCGACGCTGGCGCAGCAGCTGGCGCAAGCTGCTGCAGGGTTGGGGCATGGACGCCAATGGCAATGCCGGTGCCGTGCTGAAGGCCTGGGTGGAGAGCCGCTTCGGTCTGGTTCCGATCTTCCACAAGGCGCCGCTGCTGCGCTTTCCGTCACCGGCCTGGATTGCCTACCTGCAGGAGAAGACCGGCAGCCGCCACAACAATAACAACATCTACCAGCAACTGGACCTGCTTTTTGAGTTTTCCCAATGGGCGTTGCGTCGCTTTGAGCCACTGGAGTGCCAGGCAGGAGCAAAGCACCTGCGGCTATGGCGTGGCAGCAATCAGGTCGAAGAGCAATTGGTCAATGGCGGGCTGCAGCAACGGCGCTGCACGGTACGACTGAACAATATGGTCTCCTTCAGTCTGTCGGCAGAAGCGGCCTCCTGCTTTGGCGACTGGGTGCTGGAAGTGCAGGTACCTTTGTGCAAGGTGCTGGTGTTTCCGGGTCTGCTGCCGGGGCAGGTGCTGCAGGGCGAGCAGGAGGTGCTGGCGCTGGGCGGCGACTACGAGGTGCTGGCACGCTATGCATAAGCTGTTTGACCGCGCACTGGGCGCCTACCTCGGATTTGCCATTGGCGACGCGCTCGGTGCCACCGTGGAGTTCATGCGCCCGCGTGAAATCCAGGACCAGTACGGCCTGCACCGGGAGATCATTGGTGGCGGCTGGCTCAAGCTCGCGCGCGGCCAGGTGACCGACGACACCACCATGAGCCTGGCGCTGGGAAGCGCGCTGTTGCGCGGCGGCCGTACCGACCTTCAAGGTTTTGCCGTGGGCGACGACACCCTGTTGCGCAGCATTGGCCAGGCCTATGTCCAGTGGTTTAGAGCGAAGCCGGTGGACTGCGGCAACACCTGCAGACGCGGCATCATGCGCTTCATGCACGAGGGCACGCTCTGCGGCGCGTACAACCCGGGTGACGCCGGCAACGGCGCACTGATGCGCAACCTGCCCGCCGTGCTGGCGACACTGGGGCGCGACCCTGAGTTTGAGCGGCTGTCCATCGCGCAGGCACGCCTGACGCACCATCACCCCTTGTCCGACGCGGCCACGCTGGGCATCGGAGCGTTGCTGCGCCACTTGCTGGGCGGTGCAAGCCAGAGCGAGTGTCAGAACTGGACCGCGCAGTGGGTGAGCCAGAACCCGACGTTTCGATTCGTGCCGTACCGTGGTCGTGCCACGGCCTACGTGGTGGACACCGTGCAGACCGTGCTGCACTATCTGACGCTGCACGATGACTTTGAGGCCGCTCTGGTGGCCACGGTGAATCAGGGCGACGACGCCGATACCACCGGTGCGCTGGTGGGCATGCTGGCAGGCGCGCGCTGCGGCGCCAGCGCCCTGCCGCAACGCTGGCTGCACCGCTTACACGCCGACATCGTGCGCAACATTACCGATCAGACCAGCGGCCTGCTGGCGCTGTCGGGCTGACTACACAGGAGAACAGCATGCCGATCTACAACTACCAATGCCGGGACTGCGGGCAGCATTTTGAAAAACTGGTGCGCGCCGACAGCACGCCAAGCTGCCCGCATTGCAACAGCGCGGCGCTGGAAAAACTGGTGAGCGCACCCACGGCACCCGGCAGGAGCAAAGCCATCATCGCCGCCAACCGCGCCAAGGCGGCGCGCGCGGGGCACCTCAGCAACTACTCGAAGTAGGGCTTGCTTGACGGTCAGGTTCGGGGAACGCTGGCTGACTCCAGAAGACACTATGCAGTCGGCCAGCTTGCCGAAATGCTTTCTCCAAACCCGACGTTCAGCTACTCAATTGCTTTGACCGAGTCAAGATGACTGTAATGACCTCTCGATCATCACTACGCTGGCCGGCTGTTCACACGCCCAAGA
>CAIYGK010000356.1 GCA_903925725.1 uncultured beta proteobacterium
ACCTCAAACATCGGGCTGCCGGTTTTGATCACCATGTCGGGCGGCAAGCCCTCGCGCAGCAGGTAGTCGCGCGCTATGGTGCTGTAGGTCAGGTTGATGTCTGCGGTGTGGTCCACAATGCGCCGGTTGGTCTCTTCAGGTACACGCTGGTCAAAGCAGCGGTTACCAGCTTCCATGTGAAAGATCGGAATCTTGCGCCGCTTGGCCGGAATCACGGCGAGGCAACTGTTGGTGTCGCCCAGTACCAGCATGGCTTCGGGCTGCACATCGGCCAGTACCTTGTCCACGGCGATGATCAGGTTGCCAATGGTATGGGCTGCGCCACTGCTGCCTTCGGCGCTGTTCAAAAAGTAGTCCGGCTTGCGAATTCCAAGATCGTCAAAAAAAACCTGGTTCAGCTCATAGTCGTAGTTCTGGCCCGTATGCACCAGCACATGCTCGCAATGCTCGTCCAGGCGCGCCAGCACGCGTGAGAGGCGAATGATCTCGGGCCGGGTGCCAACAACGGTCAATACTTTCAGTTTCTTCATACGATCATTCTCACACGGGGCAGGCAAACGTATCCGGCCGATCCCGGTCAAACACCTCGTTGGCCCACAGCATCACAATCATCTCGTCGGTGCCAATGTTGGTAATGTCATGCGTCCAGCCGGGCACGGTTTCCACAATCTCTGGCTTGGCTCCGCTGGTGAGCAGCTCATGCGTCTGGCCCGTCTGCATCTGGCGGAACTTGAAGCGGGCCTGGCCTTTGATGACCAAAAACTTCTCGGTCTTGCTGTGGTGGTAGTGGCCTCCGCGCGTGATGCCGGGGTGCGCCGTAAAGTACGAGAACTGCCCGCAGTCGGGCGTCTTGAGCACCTCCGCAAACACGCCACGCGGGTCGGCGTGCTGCACCACCGGGTAGGCAAAGGCCTCAACCGGCAGGTAGCTCACATAAGTGGCGTAGAGCGCCCGTACCAACCCGGCGCCCACACGCTCGGTCATCAGTGTAGTGCGGCTGTCTTTGAAGGACTGCACCAGGCGAGCCAACTCGCCCACCGTGGTCGTATATTGCGGGTCAACTACGGCAGACCCGTCAGAGCCATCCAGCAGCCGCACAAAACAATCAAGCACATCGTCCACGTATACCAGCGTCATAGACGCTGCTGGGTCGTTGACCTTTATCGGCAAACCCCGTGCAATGTTGTGACAAAACGTGGCCACTGCCGAGTTGTAGTTGGGCCTGCACCATTTGCCAAACACATTGGGCAGCCGCAACACATGCACTGCGGCACAGGTAGCAGCGCCATAAGCGCGCACCGCTTCTTCAGCGGCCAACTTGCTGCGGCCATACGGGTTGTCTTGCAAGGCCTGCGTGCTTGAGGCCAATACCATCGAGGCCTGCCTGCCCGCAGCGGCCAGTGTGGCGCAAACGTCTTGCGTCAAGCCTGCGTTGCCGGTGGCAAACTCTGCCGGGTCTTGCGGGCGATTGATGCCAGCCAGGTGAAACACAAAGTCTGCTTGTGCCAGCGCCGCTTGCACTGCACCTGCTGGCGTGTCAAGCGTGACGCAGGCCACATCAGACTGGCCGAGTTCCGCCAGGCGCATACGCAGGTTGGTGCCAATAAAGCCATCGGCTCCGGTGATGACGATGCGCATGTCGGCTTAATCTTCCGCCACCACCTGCTCACCCCGTGCAATGCGCTGCATAAAGGGCAACTTGAGCAGCAGTGCTTTCATGCCAGGTACATCAAGGCGAGTGGTGTTGTGTGAGTTGTAATCTTCACCATGCAGAGCTTGGGTGCGGCGTTGCTCGCCTTGCTCTATAAACTTGGCGTAGTTCAGGTCGCGGCCGTCGGGTGGCACCTTGAAGTAATTGCCCAGGTCCTGGGCGCAGGCCATTTCTTCGCGGCTCAATAGCGCTTCAAAAAGCTTCTCGCCATGGCGGGTGCCTATATTGCGCACTTCGTGGTTCGGCTTGCCCATCAGCTCCAAAATAGCCTGCGTCAACACCTCCACCGTGGCAGCCGGGGACTTTTGCACAAAAATGTCGCCGTTGTGGCCATGCTCAAAGGCATACAGCACCAGTTCTACCGCGTCGTCCAGCGTCATCATGAAGCGCGTCATGGCGGGGTCGGTAATGGTGATGGGCTGGTCGGCCAGCTCCTGCTCTACAAACAGCGGAATCACCGAGCCGCGCGAGGCCATCACATTGCCATAGCGCGTGCCGCAGATCACGGTGGCGGTGCCCTCCAGGTTGCGACTGGCTGCCACCATCACCTTTTCCATCATGGCCTTGCTGATGCCCATCGCGTTGATGGGGTACACGGCCTTGTCGGTGCTCAGGCACACCACACGCTGCACGCCGGCGGCAATGGCGGCCTCCAGCACATTCTCGGTGCCCAGCACATTGGTGCGCACCGCCTCCATCGGGTGAAACTCGCACGACGGCACCTGCTTGAGCGCCGCCGCGTGAAACACATAGTCCACCCCGCGCATGGCGGCGGCCACACTCCGCAAGTCGCGTACATCGCCAATGTAGAACTTGAGCTTGGCGTGGTGGTAGCGCTTGCGCATATCGTCCTGCTTCTTCTCGTCACGGCTGAAGATGCGAATTTCACGCAAACCAGAATCCAGAAAACGCCGCAGCACGGCATTGCCAAAGGACCCGGTGCCACCGGTGATTAGCAGAATCTCTTTTTTAAACATGAATCCCTCAAAAGCCCCACTATTGTTGGTTAGCCCGATTGCTCACAAACGATGCCAGAAACGCAAGAGTGTCATTCGCGCATCGTTCCCAAGTGAAGTCATGTGACCTCTTCCAGCTCGACTTTGCCATTTCTGTGCGAAGCTCAGGGGACTCGATCATGCGCCGCAGCGCATTGGCAACGCTTTGGGCATCTTCAGGACAGAAGTACTTACCCTCGGGCCCCAAAAGTGCTGGCATCGGTCCAAGGCGGGAGCAGGCCACCGGGAGACCTGCCCCCATCGTCTCAAGCAAGATGTTTGGCATATTTTCGCAACTCGACATAAACACGCCAATATCAGATGCTGAATAGATATCGTGCAATTTACTGTAAGGCACGGCACCGTAGTAATGCGCCCAAGCTCCATCCGGATCAAACTTCTTAAGACTGGCGCTAAGTCGCTCCATCGCTGGTGGCGAAGAGGGCCCCACCAGATCTAGTGATAGGTGCCACGGATACCGCCGCCGCAAAAGTGCCACAGCCTCGACCAGAGTCCACTGATGTTTGTATTGATCAACCATAGACACGTACAGCAAACGTAGGGGCCGCTCGGCGGTGTAATTCTGGACGAACTGTTGGGGACGAGGCGCACGAACAAAACGATTGGCAAGACCATGTGGAATGATCACAGTTCTTGCCTTTAGGGGACCCGTAACCTTCAACACAGTCTTCTGCGCATAATCTGTCAGAAAGATTACCCCGTCAGAGAGTTGAAACGAATACCCCTGCGTTAGTCGCAGCAAAATAAACTTAAGCGCACTGACGGACCAACCATAACGTAGCAACTCTTTGGACTCGAAAGGCAGTAGGTTCTGGCTCATACACACCACGGGAT
>CAIYGK010000357.1 GCA_903925725.1 uncultured beta proteobacterium
CGCCTCAATGTTCGCCCAGAATGGCTTGCCTGTATAGCACGTCAAGTAACTTTTCTTCCCATGAGTTCAGGCTCGAATACTGTCCGGCGTCGAGCTCCGGATCGAAGCCGACACCACTGATGATGTAGATCATGCCCAGACGTTTGACCGGATCGAAGAAGAACGCACTCTGAAGACCGTAAGCAAATCCCAGGTGGCCATATCCTGTTATGCCGCCACGCGCCACCAGACGGTCGCCACGCGCTGGCGAACTCAGGTCAAGGAATTTTTGTACACCCAGGCCCCAGGCGTTGAACAGGCCTTTGTAGTTGTCGCCGTTTGGCGTCTTCTCATCATGACGCCAGGTTTCGCTCAGCATAGCCTGAACGGATGCCGTACTTAACAGGCGGATACCGTCAACTTCGCCACCATTGATCAGCAGCAACATCAGTCTGGCGAGATCGCCGGCGCTGATGCGCAAGCCGCCTTGCGGACTGAATGGCGTCGCATTGCGGCCGGGCCGGTAACTCTCCACCCCAGGGCGAGCGGCTGGCACCTTGCCCTGATAGTCATCCACTTGCGCGACCCATCGGCCGTTTGAATCCCAAATGTCGCCGTCTCGCTTGCGATACAAGACTGCCATATTTCCGATTTCCTCTTCAGACAATTCCTCTGCATTGAAACTGCCTGCGATCCGCAGCGGTGCCAGCACGGCCTGCTTCATGTAACGGTCAAAGCGCTGTCCGCTGACGGCTTCCATCACTGTGCCCAAGACGCCCCAGTTGAGATTCACATACTCAAAATATCGACCCGGGCTGCGGTCACTGCTGCTGCTCGACCGTGCCCAATGTCCGCCCGCGCCATAGTTTTCACCCTGCGTATCAAGTACGCTTTGCAAACTTTGTCCGATTGGAAAAGAATATCCACCATCGTCACGCAGCGATGAAGTGTGGTTGAGCAGCATGCGCGTACTGATCCGGGCCTCAGGAAAATTCGGGTTGCGCAGTCTGAAACCCAAATACGTGCTGACATCCTCATCCAGATCGAGTTTGCGCTGGTCAACCAGTTGCATCACGCCAAGGGTTGTGACGAGTTTTGAAATGGAAGCGACGCGAAACAGCGTCTTGTTGTCCACCGACACAGCCTGCGCTGGATTCAATGGATCGATGGCACGCTTGCCAAAATAGCCTTCGTAAACAATCTTTCCATCGCGGATTGCCACTGCCGACAGGCTGGCAAGCGGTTTCACCGGATCGTCCGTGATCGCCTGCAGTTTTGTTTGCAAGTCTGCGCTCTGAGCGGCCCAACAATCGCTCATCAACATAGCAAGCACAGCAATGTAGAGAATCCCATGGCATCGCATGGTAAGGGCTCCAGTCGCACGTGCCGATCTAAAGCACTTCATCGCTGCTCCTTGCCAAACCCGGGATCCACCTTGATCAAAGCGGTCGCGACAAAACAGGGGATGGCAGCTGCGCAAACCCAGATAAAGAAATTGGCATAACCAATATTGGCCTGGATCCACCCGCTGAACATACCCGGCAGCATCATGCCCATCGCCATGAACCCGGCGCAGATGGCATAGTGCGCGGTCTTGTGCTCACCATCCGCTGTCATGATCATGAACAGAATATAGGCGGTAAAACCAAAACCGTAGCCCAATTGCTCAAAGGCCACGGCCACTCCAATCAGATACAAGTTGGAGGGTAAAACCAGCGCCAGGTAGACGTAAACCAGGTGCGGAACATTGATGGCCATGGCCATGGGCCAGAGCCAGCGCTTGAGCCCATCACGTGCAATGAGGTAACTGCCCAGCAAGCCGCCCACCGTCAGTGCGACGATGCCGATACTCCCATACACGATCCCGACATGCGCCGTGGAAAGCCCCAACCCCCCCTTGACAGTGGAATCAAGCAAAAAGGGCGGCGCCAACTTGACCAATTGAGATTCGCCGAAACGGTACATCAGCAAGAACAAAAGCGCCCGGAAGATATCTTTCTTGGTCAGGAATTTCCTGAAGACCGACAGGAAGGCAACGCCCATGCTTTGGCCGTCAACCACAGCCTGGTCTGCCACGGGGACCGGCAACACCAGACGGTGGTAAAGGAACAGCGAAAGAAACATGGCGGCCAGCATAAAGAACACAACAGACCAGGCGAAGACCGTATTGCCGCTCAGTTCAGTCAGTTTCCCGGCAAGAAACACGAGCACTCCCTGCCCGGTCAGCATCGACAGGCGAAAAAACATGCTGCGTGCACCGACA
>CAIYGK010000358.1 GCA_903925725.1 uncultured beta proteobacterium
AGTTGACTACGCGGACGCGACGAATGCTGATCGAAGCCAACAACAGCCCGAGCAGGACGCCCGTGATGATGATGGCCGCCGCCACTTGGAGTGTGACCCACGCGCCGCCGGCGATTGCGGGCCAATAGCGTTCGATCACTGCCGCGTTTGCGAAGACCTCGATGAAGCGGTTCCATTCCATAGCGTTTCGACGCTTAAGACAGCGCTTCCGCCATGAAGGCGCGCGCGCGGCTGCCCGGCGGGCCGGACATCAGCTCGGCAGATGTTCCCTGCTCGACAATCGACCCGTGCTCCATGAACACGATGCGATCGGCGGCATCGCGCGCGAAGCGCATTTCATGGCTTACCACTAGCATGGTCACGCCGCTTTGGCGCAGGTCGCGCATAACCTGTAGCACCTCGGCGACCAACTCGGGGTCAAGCGCCGAGGTGGGCTCGTCGAACAGCATGATCGAAGGCTCGAGCACCAACGCGCGGGCGATTGCCACACGCTGCTGCTGCCCGCCGGAGAGTTCCCCTGGATAGGCTCGGGCCTTGTGCGCAAGCCCGACCCGCTGCAGCGCGACCATGCCGGCCTCGTCAGCCAGTGTGCGTGACATGCGGCGCACCTTGCGCAGCGCGAGCGTCACGTTGGACAGCGCACGCAGGTGTGGGTACAGGTTGAACTGCTGAAAGACCATACCCACGCGCTGGCGAAGGTGGTTAAGGTCGCTGCCGCGGGCAAGGATGTCCTCGCCCTCAATCATGATTGAACCGCCATCCGGCTCCTCAAGCCGGTTGCAGCAGCGTAAAAGCGTCGACTTACCCGAGCCCGATGGGCCGATGATGAACACCAACTCGCCGCGGCTTACGCCAAGGTTGACGGACTTCAGAACCTCGTTGGCGCCGAAACTCTTGCGCAAGCCCCGGATGTCCAGGACGACTTCTTTCATGTGGGATTTCCTTAGCCCTTCTTGCACTCGCGCTTGGCGAACTGCGCGCTGTAGCCCGGCAAAGTGGGAACGCCAGCGCCGGGCTGCACCGCGTTAACAGCGGAGGTCGGGGTTGCCACGGCGTCGAACCACTTGGTATAAATTGCAGCGACCTCACCGCGCGCCTTCAGGCACTCGAGCGCACCTTCAACTTCGTCGCGGAGGGCGGTTGAGTCCTTGCGGAACGCTAGCGAGAACACGTCACCCGTGGTATGGCGGTAGGCAGGCTTCAAGCGCGGGTTCTTCTTGGACGCCCAGGCCACCTCCGTGCTGTTAGTCAGAGCCGCGGTGCTGCGGCCGGCGAGCACGGCGGCGATCGCGTCGTTGGTGGTGCCGTATGACTCGACGATCCAACCGGTTTTCGGGGCTTGCTCGCGGGACCATGCGTCGTAGGTGGCGCCCTTGTTCACCGAAATGATCTTGCCGCGAAGCGACTCGAGCGAGTCAAACGTGGGTCCGTCTGCCTTGGAGATGAACTGGTGGTCGGTGTTCAGAAAACCTTCGCTGAAGATCATGCTCTGCGCGCGCAGCGGTGTGGCCGTGACCGGCGCACCTACGAAATCGATGTTGCCAGCCTGCATGGCGGGAAACACGCCTGAATACTGCATGGCACTCACCTCGATCTTGCGGCCCAATTCCTTGCCGAGGGCTTCTAGCAGGTCGATGCTGAAGCCTTCGAGGCCACCGCTGAGCTTGGTCATGGCAAACGGCGCGGCGATGGGGTCGACTGCGGTGCGCAGCGGCTGGCCGCTCTGCCCGAGGGCGCTGGCTGCAAAGGCACAGACGGCGAGGGCGAGAGTAACGCTTTTCTTATGGAACAACATGATCAGTCTCCAGGGTGAGGTTAATGTAATGACCAGCGATCATGCCGGCCGTGGTGAAGAAAACATCGGGGTGTGCGGCGAGCGCTTGCAACGCCTCGCGCAGGTAACGGATGCGATGCGGCGTGCCGAAGACCCAAGGATGTATGCCGATCGGCAGCACGCGGGTGACGGGATGTCCGGGCCAGCCTTCGAGGGTGTCGCGCACCATCTGAACGAAACGCCCCGGCGCGATCCTGCGCAGGGCGATTGTCTGCACATCGTCGAACTCGGCCGGACCAGGTAGGGCCATGAGTCCGCGCTCGTCGCCGCCAGCGTTCAGCCAGTACGGCTGCTCGTCGTTGCTCCAGTCGAGGGTGTAGCGGAAACCCGCTTCGCGCAGCAGGTTGGCTGTGGCAGACGTCGCGCCGAAGTCCTGACC
>CAIYGK010000359.1 GCA_903925725.1 uncultured beta proteobacterium
GCCACAGCAACATACGCAGTGGGTCGAACCTGCGGGTGGTGAGTTCGAGTTTGAGACGGATGATGATGGTGGTGAATTCGTGGAAGTCGAAGATTACTTCCAAGCCCACACGCCACAGATGCAACCGACCGGACCCGTTCAGCAGGTCGCGCCGCCAGTGGTAGCCCCACCTGTTCTGCCAGTGGCAGTCCAACAGCCGTTGACGCCAGTTCAAGTACCACCGCCCCCCATGCAGCAGCAAGCAGGGGCCGCGCCAGCCACTGCAATTTGTCCGGATGACGCTCGCCAAATGCGGCGCCCGCCGGCAATTCAAAGGTCGCACGAGAACCTTCCGGCAGACCCAGCAAGCGCGCTTCAAGTGCCGGCGACAGTTCCCCGGTGCCAAGCGTCAGCGTGGCTGGCTTGTCGCCAAAGGTATTGATCAGGTCGCCAGCCGGACCCGACATCCGGTAGTGCAGCGTGAGAAAAGAGCCTGACTCGATGCAGGCCGTGGTGGTGGTCATGAATAAGTCCCGGATAAACTGGGCTCATTGTAAAAGCCTGACCCATGCCACTCAAAGACCTGCCTCTGGACGCGCAACCGCGTGAAAAGCTGCTTGCACGCGGAGCCGCCGCCCTGAGCGACGCCGAACTGCTGGCCTTGCTCTTGCGCACCGGCATCAAGGGCAAGGGCGTGCTGCAGATGGCTCACGAGTTGCTGCAACTCAAGACTTCTGCCAGCGACAGCAACGAGGGCTTCGACGGCATTGCCGGCCTGTTGCACGCCAGCGCGGACGACCTCAAGCGCGTCAAGGGTTTAGGTCCTGCCAAGCGGGCCGAACTGGTGGCGGTGCTGGAGCTGGCGCGTCGCGCCCTGGCGCAGCAACTCAAGGCAAGAACCATTTTTGCCACGCCCGACGCCGTCAAACAGTATCTTCAGTTGCAACTGGCGGCCAAAGGGCATGAAGTGTTTGCGGTGCTGTTTCTCGATGTGCAAAACCGCCTGCTGGCAATGGAAGAATTGTTCCGTGGAACCTTGACGCAAACCAGCGTTTACCCGCGCGAAGTCGTATTGCGCGCCCTGCACCATCAGGCCGCAGCGGTGGTACTGGCACACAATCACCCCAGCGGCACGGTGCAACCCTCGCGCGCCGATGAAGCCCTGACGCAAACGCTCAAGACCGCGCTGGCACTGATCGATGTGCGGGTGCTGGACCACGTGATTGTGGCCCCCGGCGAAGCCTTGTCGATGGCGGAACGGGGCTTGCTGTGAGCGCCAGACCGGTCAAGGTCAGCTCGCTGGCCGAACTCAAGCTGGTCAAGCGAGAGATCGAGGCGCAAGCCCTGCAGCGGGAGCAGCAGGCAGCCGAGGCGCAGCGCCGGCAGCGTCAGTCGGCCATCGAAAGCAATCTGTTCTTGCAGGCAGCAGGTGCAGTAAAGCCGCTGCCGGACAAGAACCGGGCCCACTTGAAACCAGCCGTGGCAGGGAACCCCATCATGCAATACCAGCGCGATGAGAAAGCAGTCCTGAAAGAGGCCATCAGCGATGAATTTGACAGCGGCACCCTGCTCGAAAGCGACGACCAACTGAGCTTTCGCCGCCCCGGCATCGGTGCCGACATCACGCGCAAGCTGCGCCGCGGCGACTGGAGCATTCAGCGCCAGCTTGACCTGCATGGTCTGCGGCGTGATGAGGCCAGAGAATATTTGAGCTCGTTTATCCGTGAGGCGCATCAACAGGGCATACGCTGCGTGCGGGTGGTTCACGGCAAGGGTCTTGGCTCACCCGGCAAGGAACCGGTCCTGAAAAGCCGGGTTCACAGCTGGCTGGTGCAAAAGAACGAAGTGCTGGCCTTTGTGCAAGCCAAACCGGCTGATGGCGGCGCTGGTGCGCTGCTGGTGCTGCTGGCGCCTGTCAGGAGTTGAAGGCAGCGCGACGCAAGGTATCCACCACGGGCCGGCGCAGCACTTCGCGCAGACCCCACCAGCCGGCCAGCAAGGCCAGCGCAGCACCGCTCAAGGCCCCCCAGAGCAGGACCCAGAGCGAGGTGTTCCATTCAAATTCAAACACAAAGCGCGCCAGCGCCCAGCCCACCAGTGTCGCAACAACGGACGCCAGGAAACCGGCCAGTAAGCCCACGGCAGCCAACTCAGCACGCTGCACCTGGCGCAGCAAACTGCTCCTGGCACCCAGCGCGCGCATGATGGCGAACTCCCGGGCGCGCTCCTCGCGCGTGGCGCTCACTGCGGCGAATAGCACGACCAGGCCGGCGGCCAGCGCAAAGCCGAACAAAAACTCCACCGCACCTATCACCTGGTCCAGCACACGCTGCACCTGGGCAATGGTGCTGCTCATGTCGACACTCGTGATGTTGGGAAAACTGCGCACGAGCGCATTGTCAAAATGGGCGCCCGGAGGTGCCTTGAACGCGGTCATGTAAGTGGCCGGTACGTTGGGCAGCCTGCTCACCGGATACATGGCAAAGAAATTGGCGCGCATGGAGCCCCAGTCCACCTTGCGCAACGAGGTAATTTTCGACACGGTCTGCACGCCGCCTACATCGAAACTGAGCACATCACCGAGCTTCAGACCCAGGTTGTTGGCCAGCCCCTCCTCCACGCTGATGGCGCCCTGCTCGTCTGGCATCCATCGTCCTGCCACCAGCTTGTTCTGCGCGGGCTGGATGGCACTGTGCGATAGGTTGAACTCGCGCTCGACCAGACGCTTGGCCCGCTCGTCGGCATAGTCATCTGGCGTTACCGGTTTGGCGTTGATGGCGACAAGACGGCCACGGATCATCGGGTACCAGTCGAATTTGCTGACACCTGCGTCCAGCAGAGCCTGTTTGAAGGCATCGCCCTGGTCGGGCATGATGTTGATGACAAAGCGGTTCGGCGCGTCCGGCGGCGTCGCCTTGCGCCAACTGCTGACCAGATCGGTGCGGAGCAATACCAGCAAAATCAGCGCCAGCAACCCAATGGCCAGCGCACTGACCTGCAACACGGCGAAAGCGGGACGCGCCGCGAGTTGACGAGTCGCCAGGATCAACCAGCGTGGTGCCCTGCTCTCGCTCACCGCGCGGCGCAGCAGCTTGACCGCGAGCCAGCTCAGGCTTGCAAAGACCAGGGCAGCTGCGGCGAAACCGCCGACCGCAATCAGGCCCAGTTTCAGGTCACTGCTGGCGGCCAGCAACAAGGTGGCAAAGCCGGCAACACCCAGCGTCAGCACGCCGATCGATGCAGGCTTCAGGTTGCCCAGGTCACGGCGGATGACGCGCAGTGCTGGCACCTGCGAAAGTTGCAGCACCGGTGGCAAGCCAAAGGCAAGCAGCAGGGTCATGCCCACCCCCATGCCAAACATCAGGGGCCACCAGCCGGCCGATGGCAGTGCCGTGTCCACCAGACCGGCCAACAGCAGGACAAAAACATGGTGTAGCGCATAGCCCAACAGCAAACCCAGAGCGCTGGCGATGAGGCCGATCAGACCAAATTCAAAAACATAGGCAGAAGCGATTCGGCGCTGACTCAAACCCAGAACGCGCAACATGGCGCAGTCGTCAAGGTGCGCCAGCGCAAAGCCGCGCGCCGCCAGCGCCACCGCCACGGCACTCAGCAGTGCAGCCAGCAGGGCAATCAGGTTCAGAAACTTCTCGGCCCGGTCCAGCGTCTGACCCATCTCCGGCCGTCCGCTCTCAAATGAATCGACCCGCAATCCGCGCAGCCCCTGCGTCTTGATCTGGCTCGGCGCCCAGGCAACAAATGTGGCGACCTGACTGTCCTGGCCTGCCACTGCCAGTCGGTAACTGATGCGGCTGGCCGGCTGGATCAAGCCACTGGCAGGCAGGTCCTTTTCATTGATCATCACACGCGGTGCAAAACTCATGAAGCCAGCACCGCGATCGGGTTCGTTGACCAAAATGGCGGTGACGCGCAGACTGCTCTCACCCAACAGCAAGGCATCGCCCATCTGCAGACCCAGGGCGTCCAGCAAGGGCGCTTCAACCCAGGCCTGGCCGACCGCCGGTATGGCGCGCGTGGGCTGCCCCACACCATCGAGTTGACTGGCGATCTGCAGGCTGCCTCGCAAGGGGTAGCCGGGTGCCACCGCCTTGAGCGCCACCAGCTTCGCAGTACCCCCTTTGGCTTCGCCAGCGCGACCCATGGTTGGAAAACCCAGCGTCTGCACCACGTTAAGGCCAAGCTCACGTGCCTTGGCTGTGAAGGTCGCGGGTGTCGGGTTGTCGCTGACGATGACGGAATCACCACCGAGCAATTGGCGCGCATCGCGCTGCAAACCGGCATTGAGCCGATCTGCAAAAAATCCAACCGCCGTGAGAGCCGCCACGGCCAGCGTTACCGCAAGGATCAGCAAACGCAGATCGCCCGAGCGCAAATCGCGCCACAAGGAGCGCCAACCCAGGCGCCAAAATGAGATAGTCATGGCGCTACCTTAACCCACTTGGGGATGGGCCGCCTCCTGGTGCCGACGCAGTCAGCTCTTGTAGGCGTCCACTGGTACCGTGATCACGACCTCATCACTTACGACCGGAATGTACTTGGTCAGGCCAAAGTCAGACCGTTTCAGGTTAGCCGATATATTGCCGGAACACAGTTTTCGCTTGTCCAGCGGGCTGACCCCGCATTGGAAACCGGCGACCTTGACGGTCAGGGGCTTGGTCACGCCAAGCATGGTGAATTGTCCTTCTGCCGCAACCACCTTTTCACCCTCAAAAACGAGTTTGTCGGATTTGAAGTGCATGGTCGGGAATTTCTTCACATTGAAAAGCCCTTCGTCAGACAGATGACTGGTCCAGGCGGCGGACCCCATATCGATAGAGTTTGTCTGGACCGTGAAATCAACGCTTCCGGTCTTGCTGACCAGATCCAGCGTGACTTTGCCTTGGGTCTTCCTGAAACTGCCTCTTTGGGCAGAGAAGCCAACTCGCGCGATGTCGAAATGCGCCGGCGAATGCGCCGGATCAATGATGTAGGTGTCGGCCGACAAAGCCGGGCCGACCATTGCGCCCAACACGATGGCAAGAGCAAGTTTGTTGTTCATGAAACCTCCAAAGGGATGTGTCTTTACCATCAACTCACTACTCGCTCGGAAACGCCTGCAGGTACCCCGCAACAGCCTGCATTTCCTGGACCGTCAGAAAGTGGGTAATCTGTTTCATGGGGGTACCTGGGCGCCCTTCCGTTTCCTGGAAAACATGAAGTTGTTTCACCAGGTAGTCCTGATGTTGTCCGGCCAGTCGCGGAAAAGAGACCAAGCCCTGTGCCTTGGGTCCATGGCAGGCCATGCAAGGGGCCGCTTCCTTTTCCGGAACGCCGTTTTCAAAAATCAGCTTGCCGGCAGCCATTTGTTGCGGATCAACAGCGGCATTGGGTTGCGCCGGCTGGCTCGCGAAATACTCAGCCAGGCCCTTGATCTGTTCATCTGTGAGATGGTGACTGATGCCCCACATGTATTCAAAGCCGGGCGGATCCGAGCGCTGATGGCTTCTGAAGTTCTCCAGTTGGGCAACCAGATAGCCCGCTGGCTGTGCCGCCAGTCGCGGGAAATTCGGCGACACCGAATTGCCGTCAATGCCATGGCAGATGGAGCAGACCTGCACTGCGGTAACAGCCGGCGCAACAGCCGGATTGGCCAGGTCACGCGAGCGTTCGAGATTGGAACAGCCACTGACCAGTGCCAGCACGGCCAGCAGTGACCACCATGAAACAGACTTCATTTTTGTGTCTCCGAATAGTCCGTTGTGCGACGCCTTGACGTCGGCCTGGGGAAGTGTTTTCATAATTCGCACGGTGCTCAGTAGGCGAACCAGATATAGGCAAACAAGGTATTGTTGTCCTTGGCGTCGCGACCAAAGCCGTCGTAGTTGATCGAGGCGCCATTGAACCGGCTATAGGCGGTGTACTGGGCACCGATACGCACGTTCTGCAGTGGCATCCAGAACAGTTCGTAGGTCAGGCCGCGCGTGCCGGGATTGCCCGACAGATTTCCATTGACACGGGTCGATGTGATTCCGGTGCCGTTCGGGTCATCCGACGTGATTTGTTGAAAGCTGTCGTACCCAGCCGTCTGGTTGAGGCTGTTGGTGGTACCGGTCTTGATGAAGAACGCCACACTGCCACCGTATCTGGCCTGGTAGATGTAGGACAACTTGGCCCGGAAAATATTGGTCGTGTCGGACGGGTTCGGCGCAGCTACCGGTGTCACACCGTCGGCCAGAAAATAGGGCGACTCTGCTGCCGCAATGGCATTGGCCGAATACTCCTGCGTCTGGCGCATGAACGCGAACTGCGCGGTAACCGTATGCGGGTCCAGCAGGTACTGGTACTGGGCATCCACGCCAATGTTCTTGAAGCGGCCGATGTTGTTGGGGTCGGTCGTGTCGGAACCAAGATCGTAGGCGCGAGCCAACATGCCGGTCGTGCCGAGCATCAGATTGTGTGGACCCCACTCGCGGGTCAGTGCGAGTCGCCAATAGGGATTAACGCCGCTGAGCTTTTGTACGTCTGTGTCGGCCGTGCCGGTGGCCATGACCGAAAGTGGTCCCTTGGCAGTGCCATAGAACCCAAGCTCGCCATAAAGCGTCCGGTTCCAGTAGGCGTAGGCGTTGATTCCGGCCAGGGCGCTGCTGTGAACATCAAAACTTGGAAATGGCGTACTTGCGTCTGAAAATTGATGGCTGGTCAAGCTGGCGGCGGGGACATACTGCATCCAGGCGGCTGCCGTATTCCATGGATCGCTGACCGACGGATTGTTGTTAATGGACAGACCGACAATCAGGTCCCGATTGGCGTTGATAAAGCGATCCGCATAGCGCAAATCCACGTTGTCGACGGAGGTATGCCCGTGAAACTGCCCGTTCGCATCCTGAGTGGCGTAGTTGTCGTAGGTGATCTGCGAAAACAAACCAATGTTGTCGGTGATCTTGCCCGCAATGAAGAGACTGCCCGACGCAAAAACCACAGAACCGTTCTTCTGAAAATCGGCAGCAGGGTCGTCGCTCTTGGTGGTGTCTGCAACGCTGGCCGCATTGATGACACCCATGACTGACAGCGGCAAAGCGCGCGCACCCATCGTGTAGCCGGTCAGTTTGAACATCCGGCCAAAAGGAGTGAGTTCGGGAAACTGGCCACCAGCATGGCAGGCGACGCAGTTCTGACCGGTTTGTCGGGCAAAGGCCGGCAGTGCAAGTGCGTCCAGCGGCGACAGACTGGCCCCGATGGCCGTCAGCCCAACGAGCCAAACATAAACCTGACGCAATACGTTTTGCACTTGTCTTGTTCTAATTGACATGTTCATGTTCCTTTGCGATGTCTCTGAGCGCAGTGGGGCCAGTGTGCGCCAAACCCCGAAAATTTGTACGTGAATCTTTGTAAACC
>CAIYGK010000360.1 GCA_903925725.1 uncultured beta proteobacterium
CCCGTCTGTAAATGTGCAGTCTGTTCCGAGTCTTACCGTCGCTCCAAACCACGCCAACGCAGAAAGACCGCTTATCAATGAAGACAACCAAAACCAGGAAAACCGAAAACCGTTGCTTGACTATCGGGGAAGTCCCTGTAAGAGGGGGAGGCCGCGGGCCGGGTGACGTTCGCGGAGCCATCCAATGCGTTGCCCTCGGCCCACAAACTCCTGAAACGCGGATTGGCGAAATCAATGTGCTTCGGCCAGCCATTGCGAGAATGGTGTCAAGCCTTGCGGAACTTACATTTCAACAGTCGGTCGTTACGCTGCGCAATAGTTCACCCACGTGATTCACATCCTGTGGATCGAGCAGGGCGTCACGCAGGGCGCGCAGGGCAAGTACCTTCGGATCGTCGCTTGGCGGATCACCGTCTGAGACCCTCAGTACGGCACCGTCGAAACGGCCGCTGATGGCGTCAGCCTCGACCAGCACCGCGTCGCGTGGTGCGTCCTGCTCCCAGCGCTTCCGATTCACAAACAGACGGGGCTTCAGGATGTAAGGTCCGCCATCTTCCAGACAGAACACGTCGCAGTTGCCGCAGTCGTTGCAGAAGTCGGCAAAGTTGAGGATCTGGCGTTTCATCTTGAGTGGCAGCTCCGGTGTGGACAGCACACTCACGCTGAAGTTGGCGTCATTCGGGCAGACCGGGATGCACTTGTTGCAGGTGACGCAGTCAAAGAATTCCAGACGACGGTTGATTTTTCGCGGCCCCACCTGATGATTCGCCGCGTGGTAGCGCACGTCAGCGGCAAGGCTCTCCAAGTACTTTTCCGTGTTGCTGAGCTTGGCAGCACTGAGGTCAACGGCTCCCGTGTCGCCATAAGCGCGCAGGATAAATTGGTCGACGGTTGTGGCACCGACAGCGTCCATGCGCTTGACCAGTTCCTCAAAGTAGCCAAAGCCGCGCCAATAACCGCCGGCCTTGAGCAGATCGGTGCAGACCGTAACGGGTACCAGCCCCAGCGCCACTGCGTCGGGGAAATTAACGCGCTCTATGCCGGCCGAGAAGGAAACCGGGAAACGATCACCGAAACTGCGGCGTAAGTCGCGCACCAGATGCATTGCCAGCACGTGCAGTGGCGGACCCGAGAGGTACATCACACGTTCGCTGGCCGGGAAGAAAGCCTTGTGATTTTCGACCAGCAGGGTATTGGAAAATTTCACGCCCAGGTGCAGGCCCAGTGACTGCGCCTTGTTGCCCAGGCGGTCCAGGAAAGCGGTGGCCTGATCCCAGCGTGTGTCCTTCTCGAAGGCGCTGTCGGGGATCCGCAGATCGGTGTAGCCCAGAGCGTCGTGCAACAGGCGGCGGGTCTCGGTGGCACCGAGCAGCGTCGGGTTGAGCTTGACGACACAGGAAAGTTGGTGTTCCTGCATCAGCTGTTCCACCATTGCCTCGATTTCGTCCGGCGGGCAACCATGAAAAGTGCTCAGTGTCAGTGTGTCGGACAGGCGGGTCGGGAAGTCCAGATCGCGCAGCGGACCCAGTTCTGCCGGTAGTTGGCGGCGCAGTCGCTCCACCACCGTTGTGGCGTCCATCATGCCGCGAAGAAAGGCCTGCACGCGCTCGCTTCGAATGCCCGCCAGGTCATAGCCCACACTCATATCAAACACCGTGTGCCCAAAATCCGCCACCAGCGCCAGGCGGCCACTTTCCTCCAGAATGCGGATCAGCATCGCCGCTTTCACGTACTCTTCGAGCGACTGCTCCAGCGTCAGTTCCTGCGACCACTCGACGTTGTAGCCGACAGTTTGCATGTCGATGCAGGGCCGCGGCAGTGTCAAACGGTCATTGATCTGTACCGTTTTGAGTTCCATCACTCGACCGCCAGCGAGCCAGCACAGCACGATGTTCTGCGCCAACTGGGTGTTGGGTCCGGCGGCCGGGCCAAACGGGGTTGCCGCCTGATGACCTTGAAAGCGCACTGACAGATCGCGCCTGGCATCACCCAGCACAAACTTGCGCTGCGGCAGGTCAAAAATGGATTTGCGTGTGTCGAACTCGCGCAACATGCGCCGGGCCAGCGCCGCGATGGGATAGGGTGCAAGTTCGCTCATGCGAAGATATTAACAGCAGGAATCACTCTGCCGGGCGCGCAAAGGGGGTCGTGCTTAGGGTAAACCTTGGCTGATTTGGAGCGAAGCAGGCCCACCCCGTGGCTACAATCGCCTGCACCCTTCTGCCAGCGTCCGAGCACTGATCGCTGAGTTGGCAGGTTTATTGCTAAAGAACTGGTAGAGCTCACAAGGCGGCGCCGCTCGTCAGCAACGAGGCTGATCTCCAGGCGCCGGTCAAAAATCGGAGAAGTTTATGGATACCTTCATACAGCAGATCATCAATGGTCTGGTGTTGGGCAGCATGTATGCCTTGGTAGCGTTGGGCTACACCATGGTGTACGGCATCATCGGGCTGATCAACTTCGCCCATGGTGAAGTGCTGATGGTGGGAGCGCTGACCAGCTGGTCCATCATCGGACTCATGAAAGACGCCATGCCGGATGCGCCGGGCTGGCTGATTTTGCTGATTGCTACGGTGATTGCCTGCATTTGCGCCGCCACCCTCAATTTCGTCATTGAAAAAATAGCTTACCGGCCGCTGCGCAACAGCCCGAAACTCGCTCCGCTGATCACTGCCATTGGTATGTCGCTGTTGCTGCAGACGCTCGCCATGATCATCTGGAAACCGAATTACAAGCCGTATCCGACCCTGATGCCCAGCACACCGTTTGATATCGGTGGTGCTGTGATCACACCAACCCAGGTGCTGATCCTTGGGATGACGGCCGTGGCGCTGGCGGTGCTGATGTGGCTGGTCAATTACACCAAATTGGGGCGTGCCATGCGCGCCACGGCGGAGAACCCGAGGGTGGCCGCTCTGATGGGGGTGAAGCCCGATGTAGTGATTTCCGCCACCTTTGTGATTGGCGCCGTGCTGGCCGCGATTGCCGGCGTGATGTGGGCTGCCAACTACGGAACGGTACAGCACAGCATGGGTTTCCTGCCTGGCCTGAAGGCCTTCACGGCTGCGGTGTTTGGCGGCATTGGCAATCTGGCGGGGGCTGTGGTTGGCGGGATCCTGCTGGGTTTGATTGAATCGCTGGGTGCGGGTTACATCGGGGCCCTGACGGGCGGTGTGCTGGGCAGCAATTATTCGGACATTTTTGCTTTCATTGTTTTGATTGGCGTGCTGACACTGCGGCCCTCGGGTTTGCTCGGCGAACGGGTGGCGGATCGTGCGTAAGCCGGCGTTGCGCCTGACACGATAAGAAAGGATGCGTATGAAACAACAACAAAAGATCATTGTTTTCTTGATGGCTGCGGCCGCTTTGCTGGTGTTGCCTTTGCTGCTTCAGGGTTTTGGCAATGCCTGGGTGCGCATTGCCGACATGGCCCTGCTTTATGTTCTGCTGGCCCTGGGACTCAATATTGTGGTGGGCTACGCCGGTCTGCTCGATCTGGGCTATGTAGCGTTTTTTGCCATCGGTGCCTATATGTACGGACTGCTGGCGTCGCCCCATCTCACCGAGAGTTTTGAGCTGTTCGCCTCCATGTTCCCCAACGGCATGCACACGCCGCTGTGGATTGTGGTACCGGCGGCCGCTGCTCTGGCCGGGTTCTTTGGTGTTCTGCTGGGCGCGCCCACCTTGCGTTTGCGTGGCGACTACCTGGCCATCGTGACGCTGGGTTTTGGCGAAATCATCCGCGTCTTCATGAACAATCTGGATCAGCCGGTCAACATCACCAACGGGCCCAAAGGGCTGGGGCAGATTGATGCACTGAGCTTCTTTGGTTTGAACCTGGGAAAAAGCGTTACCGTGGCTGGTTTTGAAGTGGCGTCGGTCTCGCTCTACTACTACCTGTTCCTGGCGCTGGTGCTGTGCAGTGTGGTAATTTCACACCGGCTTGAAATGTCGCGTGTCGGTCGAGCCTGGATGGCGATTCGCGAAGATGAAATCGCGGCCAAGGCGATGGGCATCAATACGCGCAATCTCAAATTGCTGGCCTTTGGCATGGGAGCCACATTTGGCGGCGTTTCGGGCGCGATGTTTGCGTCGTTTCAGGGGTTCATTTCGCCTGAATCGTTCAGTCTGATGGAGTCCGTGATGATTGTGGCCATGGTGGTGCTCGGCGGCATCGGCCATTTGCCCGGCGTCATTCTGGGTGCGGTGCTGCTGTCTGCCCTGCCGGAGGTGTTGCGCTATGTGGCAGGC
>CAIYGK010000361.1 GCA_903925725.1 uncultured beta proteobacterium
CGCCCAATTCCGGTGCGCTGACCCTTGCGAACGTCACCCTACCGGCTGGCTCGCCCACCCTGAGTTTCTGGCAGTGGCAACAGACCGAGGCGAACTATGATCCTATAAGAAGCAGTTGTCGGCAGTTGATTTGGGTCAAGGTGTTGATGAAGAGAGGATTGGCGGGAATGCGTGGCGCACCTAACAGGTGAAAAGCACGCAACGGTTCGGTATGCTCTTCGTGACTAAGCGAAAGGTACATACCATGAAGAAACACGTTGCGTGCAAGGCCAAGAATGACACGACGGCGAGCGCAAATCAAGCGCGGGAACGGGTGCGACTGCCGGGACAGGGCGGGTATGAGGTCGAGTGGGACATGGCAGCACCGGTGACATCGATCGGGGCGTTGGTGTATTTCGCCCAGTATCTGGCGGCTGGCGGGTTGTTCGACGCGTTCTGTGCCGACAGTCCGTTGCACTACACGAGTCCGAACGCGCCGACGGGCCGGGACGTGCTGGGGACAATGATCGTCTCGATCCTCAACGGACAGACGCGATATGCGCACATCGGGGCGTTGCGAGGGGATCGGGTCAGTGCCGACATCATCCATTTGTCGAAGTTCGTTTCGGAGGATAGTGTGCGCAGAGGTTTGCTGCGGGGCCAGGAGCAGGAATGGGATGCCTGGTTGTCGCGGCATGAACGCGCGGTATGGGAACCGTTGCTGGTGGAGCCGTATGTGTTGGACATCGACAACACCGTCAAGTCGCTGTATGGACATCAGGAAGGTGCTGAGAAGGGATACAACCCCCAGAAACATGGGCGTCCGAGTCACAACTACCATACCTATTTTGTTGGATCCTTGCGTCTGGTGTTGGGCGTGGATGTGCATCCGGGCAAGGAACACACCGGCGGCCACGGGATGCCAGGCCTCTGGCGACTGCTGGACAGTCTGCCCGCGCATTGCCGTCCGCAGCTTTTGCGTGGCGATATCGGGTATGGCAATGAGAAAGCCATGGTGGAGTCCGAACGCCGGGGCCAACCCTACTTGTTCAAAATACGCCAGACCACCAAGGTGCGCAACCAGATCGAACAACTGGAACGCATGGCGGGTGTCTGGCATGATCTGGCGGATGGCTGGCAGGGCACAGAGACCCGGCTGACGCTCTCGGGATGGACCGGCGAACGCCGTTGCATCTTGGTACGTCGCCCGGCTGATAACCGGCCGCCTCCCGCGCAGTCAAAAACGCTGCCACAAACGGAGTTCACGTTCGTGCAGCTGATGCAAGACGGCCCCAACTACGAATACATGGTGCTGGTCACCAACACGGATTACGAACTGGAAGCCATGGCCCAGCTCTACCGCGACCGGGCGGACTGCGAAAACGTTTTCGACGAAATCAAGAACCAGTGGGGCTGGGCCGGTTACGTGACCCGCGATCTGCGCCGATGCCGCATCATGGCCCGGCTGATTGCGTTGGTCTACAACTGGTGGAACATCTTCACGCGACTGGCTCAGCGCGACCATCACA
>CAIYGK010000362.1 GCA_903925725.1 uncultured beta proteobacterium
ACCACGCACAGATTCGTGGAATATAACAACGCAGGTCTAATATTTTGCCATGAAACCACAATTCCTTCTCTTAGTCTTAGGGGTCGCCCTTTTACAGACCGGATGCGCTATTGGGCGACGCACTGTTGCTTTGCCCATTCCCGCCACTGGTGCTGCGACACAAATGAAAGGCGGGTTTTACATCGGAGCGATTACAGACACGCGCGACTTCCAAAATAAACCTAGCGATCCGTCGACGCCTTCTGTTGACGGTGATGTAAACGCTCTCTCCCAAGATCAGAAGGGGCTTATGATCGGTCGTCAGCGAAATACTTACGGAATGGCTTTGGGCGACATCGCGCTTCCGGCTGACGACTCGGTCATCAAGCGCACCAGACTCCTGCTTGAGGAAGGTCTCAAACACAGGGGATATCAGATTAGCGCCGACCCCAGCGTCCCCAACTGTGCAACCGTATCCATCGATGAGTTTTGGGCTTGGTTTACACCCGGCTTTTGGAGTGTTTCGTTTGAAGCCAGAGTTTACTGCACGATCACCTTGAAGAAGCCTGATGGCTCAGTCAAACTTGTCGTTAAGGGATATGGAATCAATCGCGGACAGGTCGCTAGCGACGCAAATTGGCAATTAGCCTATGACAATGCATTTCGCGACTTTCTCTCAAAATTCGATGCGGAGCTGGAAAAAGTCGGCTATTAAGCACCTGAAAATATTAGTCAGAGAATTTCCGCTTTATTGCTCCGCGCAACACCAGGCGGTGCGTCCGTTGCATCGCCTTACACTATGAAGGCCAATTGAGCATTGCTTATATTTTTCCCAGTGATCTGCGGCATCTGCATTATATCGGGTTGTGCCACAACCAGGCATGATTCATATCAGGCTGCCGCTGACACGCCCGGCTTGAGAAGAAGCAGCCAGCTCCGACCGAGGATATGAATGCAGTGCACAAAACCGGTTATTATATCGGTTGGCTATCACTCGATGTTTTTTACATGTGTGCTGGTGGTTGCACACCAGTTTCACCGCCATAGCGACCCACTGCCAGCTCAAGGAGCCGAGTTCATTTGCTTCCGGCATCAGTCTTCCATGTCATTGCGCGAACCCGATCTGGCGCTCACCGTTAAAATCCGAAGCGACTGACTCACCGTTAAAGATTTCCGCCAAGCTGAAGTCCGGCTGATCCGCCAGCGTCAGCCCCTTCGCCTGTGCCAGACGCTCCGCCTCCGCACGCGTCAGGCGGCGGAACTCGCGTTGTCCGATCAGGCGACCCGGACGCAGCACGGCCTTGTCCAGCTTGCGCACCGGCGCGTTGGTCGTCGCTACGATGTGAATCTTCAAGTAATCGCCGAGAAAGCCGTCGGCGATGTTCAGCAGGTTGCTGACCTTGTCGCGGCTGCCCGCTTCACGCGGCAGCAGCAACTCCTCGGCGTCTTCCAAGATGACGATCTTGAGCTTGTTCTGGTGGCGCTTGGTCTGCTCGATCCAGAAGCTGACAAAGCCCGGATTGGCGAGCAGCTCCACCTCCGACAGCGGGATGACGTAGAACACCGCCTTGTCGATCAAGCGGGCCGAGAGCGCCCGCAGGAAGTAAGTTTTCCCGCAGCCCGGTTCACCATGAAAGATAGTCAAGCCGCTGGTCGCGCGATACAGACGATCGCGCCATTCATTTTCCCATGCCGGGAAATCAGCGCCATAGTGGAGTGCCAGTTCCTCGGTCGTCACGGGGAGCGGACGGTCGATGAAAATTTTCTGCGCGTTCGCCCCGCCATGCTCGATGCTGATGACGTAGTGGAACGGCTTGTTCGCCGCCTGCGGTTTGACGTAGCGGCGGAACTGCTGGGCGATGTCCTGCGCCAGCTCCGCCGTGGGCGCATAAATCTTGAAGGTGCCGTCGGCCTCCAGAGAGCCGAAGGCGTCCCCGTCAAAGCGCAGCAGCAAGCGGAAGATTTTCTGGTTCCCGTTCTGATCAATAACCGAATCCGACCGGTAGGTGCGGTCGCGGTAATCGGCGGCCAATTCCTTGACCTTCAATAGTCCTGCCAGAGTGACCGCATGATAGGGACGATGCAACAGATGGTCGAGCAGCCCAACCTTAAAGAACGGAACATCGCTGGGGTAATAACGATCCCAGAGCGAGGGGTCCCCGTTCGGCTCATCCAGCGGGTCAATGTTGACGGACAGCGCCTCCGCCATGGTAGCGACCAGCGGCTGTTCGATTGTTTCGTTCACAGTTTCCATTTTGTTCCTTTTTCTCAATAAATCTTGAGTCCGGTGACTTCATACAGCGGCGCGGTCCGATCATCCGCGCCAGCCTTGAACGGATATGCCCGGCAGCCCAGCGCCGTGATCAGTGCTTCGCCCGCGTGAACCGCCGCCGCCACTTCGTCCACGACGATGTATTCATCCCGGCGGTGCCAGTTGTAGTAACCACACGACAGGTTCAGGCACGAGAACCCGAAGCGCTGACGCAGGGCCATGACATCGCTGAATGGATGCCGCTGCCAGCGGGTCAGTCCGTGCGCCTGCATCACCGGTCCAGCCGTCTTAATAAACTCGCCGTCATTGGAGAACAGGCGCACGCCGTTCGAGGTGTAGGACACCAAAC
>CAIYGK010000363.1 GCA_903925725.1 uncultured beta proteobacterium
CGGTGCGCTCGGTGCAGCGCAGCGAAGGCTGGACACCACAAAGCGTGGCCAGCCATGCACTGCCAGCGCTCAAGGCCAGCTACTTCGAACTCGACCGCTCGGCCGATGTGTTCTGCTGGGATCCGATCTGAACCGCCGGATTGCCCGCCCCGGACGGCGTCACTGTGCCTCCAAGACGAAGAACACCGATTTCCCAAGCGACCGATCCCTGAAAAAATGTGTCGTGATCACGACAGGCCGCTCACGGCGTCGATGTATTACGGTGATCCCGACAGAAATCAGATGCAATACAAATCCGACAGGTGTCGAGTACGACACTGAAGCTTGGCTCGCACAAATGAAAGTCGAGATGTCGGGAACTGATTTCCTTTTGCGCAAGGTGCAGTTGCTTGTATCACCAACTCGCGGCGCCGCTTCGCCTTGGCCAACATAGGGTGGCAGCGGCTACTCATGGTTCATCACATTCATTTACCGGATTCAGCAACGCAAAAACGATGATCGCTGTCACCGACAGCGCCGTCGCAACGGCAAACGCCAGGCTTGGCGCATATACCCACATGGCACCGGCCATCAGCGAAGCTGGCACATACAACAGCCCCGTGACAAAGTTGTACACACCCACTGCCGTTGCGCGCCGTTCAGGCTCAAGATCGGCGATGAACGCCTTGCTCTGCGATTCGTCAATTGCATAGAACAGACCGTAGACAGCGACTATGACGACCATCTCCCAGCGGCTACTGACAAACACCAACCACAGGTTGATTGCCGAGTAGGCTAAATAGCCGAGCACGACAATCCGGCTGCGACCAACCCTGTCGCCGAGCTTTCCGACCAGTGGAGCGGCCACTACACATGTGGCATTGAACAGCGCATAGAGCAGCACGATCTCGGTCACCCGAAAGCCCATGGCGTTGGCCTTGAGCAAGATGAACCCGAGGCTGAAATATGCCAATGCGAACACACCCGCCGGCACCAGGAAGCGCTTCAAACCCGGGCTAAGCAGTTGCCAGTTCTGGGCCAAATTCTCGCGCTTGTGTGTCTCCCCGGTCTGATCCGGGATGCGAGTGAGCACCACCACGCTGATGACCGCGGGCACAAAGGCTATCAGGAACAGCGTACTGTAAGTTCTGGCCGATTCTCCCAGCCACGAAAGTAGTCCATAAGCCACTAGTGGCCCGATAACGGCTCCGGCCTTGTCCAGCGCTTTGTGTACACCAAACGCGTAGCCCCGCTTGTCTTTCCCACCCACAGATGCCAGCCAGGCATCACGCGGCGGCCCGCGAAAACCCTTGCCAAGCCGCTCGATGACGCGAAACAATCCAAGCCCGACAACCGATGACGACACCAGCAGGATGAGCTTGGCCAGTGTGGAAAAGCCGTAACCAGCAGTAGCAAACCACTTGCGCCGACCACTGCGGTCGGACAACCATCCTGCCAGGTAGTTGAGCGACGAAGCCGAGAAATCTGCCAGTCCTTCGATCAGTCCGAGCAGGGCGCTGGAAGCACCAGCCACGGTCGTGAAGAAGATCGCAGACACCGAGAAGATCATCTCCGAACTGAGGTCTGTGAGAAAACTCACAAGGCCAAGTTTCAGAACATCAGGATGAAGTCGCTGTGACTTGTGGTCGGTCGACTTGATCATGTATAGCGTTTTGCTGGTCGCAGACGGCGGCAACTACATTGCCGAAGCGCGCACTAACGCAGCATAGAACGAAATCAGCTCACCGTAGTTCGCCGTCGCTATCCGTTCATTCGTGCCATGGATGCGGCTAATGTCCGGCGTTGTCAATCGCATCGGCGCAAATCGATAGGCGGCGTCGCTGACACGGCTGTAATGCTTGCTGTCCGTGCCTGTTACAACCAGTCCAGGGGTCACCACAGAGTCAGGCGCAATAGCTCGCACGGCTTCGGCAATGAACTTGTAACCGGGTCCATTCATGTCGGCGACGGAAGTGGCTTCAACACTATGGGTGCTGTACTCAGTTATTGCCACATCCGGATCGGAAATCACCTTCTCGACATGCGCCTTGACCTGGGCCACCGTGTCGCCGGGCGCGAGGCGGAAATTGACCACGGCTGTAGCCTCTGATGGCAAGACATTTTCTTTGATGCCACCCTGAATCATGGTAGGCGCGGTTGTTGTACGAATCAAGGCATTGGTGACCGGCGAGGCAGCAAGCTGTCGAAGCAGAATGGGGCTGAACAGCCATTGATTTGCCAATGCCGCTCGCATACCGAAAGGTAGTGCTGGTGCTACGCCACGCAATCCCAGACCTCCCGGCCCGTCCAGGGTTGCAGGCATTTGATGTGTTTCCAGGCGCAATACCGCTCGTCCGATCTTGCCTACGGCTGTTTGCAATGGCGGCATGGAAGAGTGACCGCCCTTGGTCCTGGCTTTGAGCAGCAGAGTCACACTTCCCTTCTCGGACAGACCAATTTGCGCAATCGGTCGCGTGGCTCCGGGAATGACCCCGTCGAGTATGGCCGAGCCTTCGTCAAGGGAGAACAAGGCCCGGGTCTTGCGCTGTTCGAGCAGATCGACAATCGCCTTGGCACCTGCTTCGCCGCCGACTTCTTCATCATGGCCGAAAGCCAGCAGCACCGTACGTTTTGGTTTGACTCCCTCGGCCAGCAAGCGTTCAATGCTCTCCATGGTCGCCATCACGGTCTGCTTCATGTCAAGCGTTCCGCGTCCCCAGACGTATCCATCGGCGATCGCACCTGAAAACGGTGGATGGGTCCAGTTCGCCTCGGTCCCTGGTTCGACGGGCACGACATCGAAATGTGCCGTCAGCAGGATGGGGGCCAGTGTTGGGTCCGAGCCTTGCCACGTGTAGAGCAGGCTGGAGCCGTTGACGACTTCGCGCTTCAGGGCAGCGTGTATCAACGGGAAGTTGTCCTGCAGCAACTTGTGAAAGGCCGGGGAGTTGTCCTCCTTGACAGGGCTCGCAGGGCCATAGGACACCGTCTTGATCTGAACAGCTTCAGAAAGGCGCTTGAGTGCAGCGTCCAGGTCGGCGATGGGGACAGACTGTTTTGGGCCAGCTGAGGGTAAGCCAGGAAGGCTCAAAGTGATCACCAGCACTGTGGCAACCAATCCGAGGATGACAACAGTCAGTCCGACTCCGATCATCCGTAACCATCGCGCCATACATCTCTCCTTCTTTTGGTGTTCTTTAACGTCGAACATTATGCAGCGGCGCTGCTACCACGATGAGAGGCGCGAAATGATCTGGTGCCGCCAGAACGCTGATTCAAGTGACTACTGAGTCCGGTTCACTTGTCGGCAGCGCACGGATGTTGCCTTGTAGAGGTGGCTGCTTCTTGCCAAGGCATACCTAAAGAGTCCCCACAGGGATATGCGCCGGCGGCAAGGGCTTTAATTGAGCCCGTCGGCTCCAGCGCCTAAAATCGAGCGATTAATCCTACGGAATTTTCCGCACCATGGCACCTGTTGTTCGCGCTAATGCCAAACCGGCCAATTTTGAGGTCGCTCTGGACGAAATGGAATCCTTGCTTGACCGCCTGGAGTCAGGTGCCATGCCGCTGGAGCAATTGCTCACACAATACCAGCGTGGGGCCGAACTGCTCAAGTTTTGTCGCGAGAGATTGCAAGCCGTAGAGGCGCAGATCAAGGTGCTGGACCAAGGGGTGCAGAAAACATGGACCAGCGATTGAAGGCTGCGACGATTTTCGACTTCGGGCAGTGGATGGCTGACCACCTGGCGGGCGTGGAGCGCAGCCTTGAGTGCTGGGTGAGTGTGAAGCCGGCCGCGAGCGCAGGCCATGGAGCCCCGGCCGATTTGATTGCAGCCATGCGTTATGCGGTGCTTGATGGGGGAAAGCGTTTGCGCCCCTTGCTGGTGCTGGCGGCGCATGAAGCGGCCGCCAGCGGCATGGAAGGCACATCGGATTGTGGTCACGGGGTGGTCACTGGCGACGATGCCGTCTTGCGCGCGGCTTGTGCCGTCGAAATCATCCACGCATACTCCTTGGTACACGATGACATGCCCTGCATGGACAACGATGTGCTACGCCGTGGCAAGCCGACGGTTCATGTCAAATTTGGCGAGGCCCAGGCGCTACTCGCAGGCGACGCATTGCAGGCACTGGCTTTTGAATTGCTGACACCCGAGTTCGGCATGCCCGATGCGCTGCAGGCTCGTTTGTGCCGTTTGCTGGCGCAGGCCGCTGGCAGTGCTGGCATGGCCGGCGGTCAGGCGATTGACCTGGCCAGTGTCGGCGCCAAGCTGACGGAAAGCCAGTTGCGCGAGATGCATCGGCTCAAGACAGGTGCCCTATTGCAGGCCAGCGTGTTGATGGGTGCTGCGTTTGCTGAATTGCCGCCGACGGCGCTGAATGCGATGAGCGCCTATGGGGCTGCCATCGGCTTGGCGTTTCAGGTAGTCGATGACATTTTGGACGTCACTTCGGATTCTGTTACGCTGGGAAAAACAGCTGGCAAGGACGCAAATCAAGATAAGCCTACTTACGTTTCAGTACTGGGCCTTGAGCGCTCCGGCAGGTATGCTCAGGAATTGCTGGAGCAGGCCCTGAATGCACTGGAGCGAGGTGGTTTGCGCAATACTCAGGCACTGCGGGGCCTGGCCAATATGGTGGTCCGCCGCACCAGTTGAAATCCTGCCGAGCAACATTGATAAGAACAAAATTGCACCTCAGCTATGTCAAATACCTTGTACCCTTTGCTGCTAACCATCAACGACCCTGCGGACTTGCGGCGTCTGCCACGTGCGCAGCTGGATGTCTTGGCGACGGAGTTGCGTGCCTATTTGCTCGATAGCGTGTCGCGGACGGGGGGGCACTTGAGCTCCAACCTCGGCACGGTTGAACTCACGGTAGCGTTGCATTACGTCTTCAGCGCGCCGAACGATCGGATCGTTTGGGATGTGGGGCACCAAACCTACCCGCACAAGATTCTCACGGGACGGCGCGATCGTATGGGTTCTCTGCGCCAGTTCGGTGGTTTGAGCGGGTTCCCGCAGCGCTCGGAAAGCGAGTACGACGACTTCGGGACGGCCCATTCGAGCACCTCGATTTCAGCAGCGCTCGGGATGGCGCTGGCAGCCAAGATCAAGGGTGAAGGGCGTCACGTGATAGCCGTCATTGGAGATGGCGCACTGACTGCCGGCATGGCTTTTGAAGCACTGAACAACGCGGGTGTGGCTGATGCCAATCTGCTGGTAATTCTGAACGACAACGACATGAGCATCAGTCCGCCCGTGGGCGCGCTCAATCGATACCTTGCGAAACTGTTGAGTGGACAGTTTTATGCTTCCGCGAAGAACGTAGGCAAGACCGTTCTGAAGGGGGCGCCACCCCTGTTTGAATTGGCCAAGCGCATTGAAGAACATGCCAAAGGCATGGTAGTTCCGGCTACCTTGTTCGAAAAGTTCGGGTTCAATTACATCGGTCCCATTGACGGTCATGACCTTGATTCCCTGGTTCCAACGCTGGAGAATATCAAGCATCTCAAGGGGCCTCAATTCCTGCACGTGGTGACCAAAAAGGGGCAAGGATACAAACTGGCCGAAGTCGACCCAGTGGCATATCACGGACCAGGCAAATTTGACCCGGCAATTGGTCTGCAGCAACCCAGCACGCCGTCGAAGCCATCGTTCACCCAGGTATTTGGTCAGTGGTTGTGCGACATGGCGGCACATGATCCGCGTCTGGTGGGCATTACACCTGCCATGCGTGAGGGCTCGGGCCTGGTCGAATTTGAAAAGCGGTTTCCGGAACGCTATTTTGATGTCGGCATTGCAGAGCAGCATGCAGTAACTTTTGCTGCCGGCCTGGCCTGTGAGGGGCTCAAGCCCGTTGTGGCAATTTATTCAACTTTTCTGCAAAGAGCCTATGACCAGCTGATTCACGATGTGGCGTTGCAGAACCTGCCAGTGGTGTTTGCGCTGGACCGTGCAGGTTTGGTTGGCGCTGACGGCGCGACGCACGCAGGCGCCTATGACATTGCGTTCTTGCGTTGCATACCCAACGTCAGTCTGGCTTGCCCGGCCGATGAGAACGAGTGCCGCCAGTTGCTGAGTTGTGCGTTTGAGCAGAATCATCCGGTCGCCGTGCGTTATCCGCGCGGTTCTGGTGCCGGTGTCGCAGTTCACAGTGGCCTGGAGTCCTTGCCATTTGGTTTGGGGCAGGTGAAGAGGTCAGGAAGTAGCGTTGCTATCCTCGCATTTGGCACCTTGCTGTACCCGGCGCTTGAAGCCGGTGAAGCATTGGGGGCCACAGTGGTCAATATGCGTTGGGTCAAACCACTCGATACCGAACTGTTGCTGAAGATCGCAGCCGGGCATGAAGCGCTGGTCAGTTTGGAGGAGGGCGCAGTCATGGGCGGAGC
>CAIYGK010000364.1 GCA_903925725.1 uncultured beta proteobacterium
AGGCCAGGCGGCGTTTGACGCTGCTATGGAAAAAATTGGACCCGGGTCCATCGGTGCGCGGCTTGCCACCCTGGTGCTGTTGTTTGCCTTTCAGGGCGAAGCGATTCTGAAGCAACCGATGGTGATTGCGCTGCTGGCCGTTCCATCCTGATCCAGGTTTTCTTCAATTCGGCGCTGGCCTACTGGCTCAATCGTGCGCTGGGCGAGAAGCACAACATCGCCTGCCCGTCAGCGCTGATCGGTGCTTCCAACTTCTTTGAGCTCGCAGTGGCCGCCGCCATCAGCCTGTTTGGCTTCAACTCCGGTGCCGCGCTGGCCACGGTGGTGGGCGTGCTGATTGAAGTGCCGGTGATGCTGCTGGTGGTCTACATCGTCAACCACAGTCGCCACTGGTACGAGCGGCGCTGAGCGTCCACGCCGGATGCGGCCGCCAGGTATTGAGCCAGTGGGGCACCTGGGCCGCAGGCATGGGGCGCGCAATACCGTAACCCTGCGCCACTTCGCAGCCCACCTGCAGCAGTTTGATGGTGTGCGCCACTGTCTCCGCCCCTTCGGCCAACACTTCGATCCCGAGCTCGCCAGCCAGTCCGACGATGCTTTTCAGAATGGCCTGGTCACTCGGATTGCGCAGCATCCCGCGTACAAAACTCTGGTCAATCTTGAGTTGGGACACCGGCAGACGCTTGAGGTGAGTCAGTGACGAGTAACCGGTGCCGAAGTCGTCCAGTGCAAAACGGATACCCATCTGCTGACAATCCCTGATCACATCAGAGACGTGCGCAAGATCGCCTATGACATTCGATTCGAGTAACTCCAGCTCCAGAGAACCGGGCGCCAGTTCGGGGTGTTCAGCCAGGCATGAGCGCAAGCGGGAAACAAAATCGGCCTGCTGCAAATGGCGCGCGCCGATATTGACGCTGATCGGCAGTTTCAGCCCTGCCTGATGCCAGAGATCCGCCTGTGCCAGTGCTTGCTTGATCACCCAGCGCCCCAAATCAATCGCCAGCGGATGGTCATCGACCATGGGTAAAAAATGGGCTGGCGGCAGCAGACCGCGCGCCGGATGCAGCCAGCGGATCAGGGCTTCCACACCGACGACCTGGCCGCTCCTCAAGTTCACCTTGGGTTGGTACTCGAGCACAAATTCGCCTTCGTTGAGGGCACGTTCAATACTTTGCATGCTCTCATGGCGCTCACGCACACTGCGGTCCTGCTCGGCATCGAACACATGGAAGCGGTTCTTGCCAGCCTGCTTGGCCAGGTACATGGCCTGATCGGCCTGACGAATCAACTGCTCGGCGTCGAGTTCCTGTGCCTGCGGGTAGAAAGTAATGCCCAGACTGGCTGAGACCTGCAGCACCGCTGCGCCAAAATGCACAGGCTGCGCCGCAGCGGCGAGCAGGCGGTTCAGCATGGGTGCACTGGCATCCACATTGGCCAGGTCAGCCAGCACCGCCACAAATTCATCGCCACCGATGCGTGCCAGTGTGTCACCGTCTCGCAGCGCCTGCTTCATGCGCTCGGCCAGCGTGATCAACAAGTGGTCCCCCGCATCGTGGCCGTGCGTGTCGTTGACCGCCTTGAAGCCGTCCAGATCGAGAAAGGCCACGGCCAGTTTCTGGCCCCGGCGCAGCGTCTGCAGCAGGGCCTGGTTCATGCGGTCGGCCAACAGGGCGCGGTTCGGCAGACGGGTCAGGGTGTCGTACTTGGCGATGCGTTCGAGTTCAGACTGTTTTTCTTCGACGCTTCGTCGCAACAGTTCTCGCTCCAGCAGGTTGCGAATGCGCAGCTTGGCAATCTCGACCTTGATCGGCTTGCTGAGGTAATCGGCAGCACCGAGCGCCAGGCCAATGACTTCGGCATCGGTGTCCGACATGGCCGTGACGAAGATCACCGGAACATTGCTCAAAGCCGGGTCTGCCTTGAGTCGGCGGCAAACCTCAAACCCGTCCATCTCGGGCATCATGACATCAAGCAGTATCAGATCGGGCGGGTGCTTTTGCGCCAGAGACAAGCCCATGGCGCCAGAGATGGCGATCTGGACGTCGAACTCCGGGGCCAGAGCAGCAACCAGCACCTGCAGGTTGGTTGGCGCATCGTCGATTGCCAGAATCCGGGGTCTGCGGCTCTTCTCAGTCATGGGCTGGCTCCTGATGATTGCGGCTTGCCAGCTCGATCATGAACAGGGTCTGATCGTCCGATACCTGGGCGCCGTCCCCGAAGAGTTGCAGTGCCTGGCGGATAGCTGCAATTTGGGTTGTGCACGTGCAGGGTTGGCCACGCGTCCCGGATTCGAACAGGGCAGACAGCCGCTCCAGTCCGAATTCCTGGCCTTGCGCGTTGCGTGCTTCGGTCACGCCGTCCGAGAACAACAAAAATTTATCACCCGGTGTGAGGGCCAGGCTTGATTGCGTGTAGATCTCCGCCGCCAGCACGCCAATCGGCAGGTTCTCGCCCAGCAGTGTTACGGCTTTGTTCTGTGCCTGGTGTTGCAGCAGGCCTGGCGTGTGGCCAGCATTGACGTAGTTCAGCGTGTTTGAGTACATGTCAAAACGGTACAGAGCCAGCGTGGCAAACGCTGCCAGTTCGGTCAGCTGAGGTGTTAACAGGTGG
>CAIYGK010000365.1 GCA_903925725.1 uncultured beta proteobacterium
AGCGCCTCGCAAATGGAGGTGCCAGCGGGTGCCGAAATTTCAGCGCCTTGCGGGCAATAGTCCGGGTGGGGCAGGATCTTGATGATGGGCATATCGCTTCCGATCGGTCTGCTTCAGACGGTCTCAATATTCTTGCCGGCCAGCGCCCTTTGAATGCCGCGATTCATGCGCAGGGCGGCAAAGGCTTCGGTCCCTTTGGCCAGCGCCTGCGTCGCGGCCTCAATCTCTGCCGCGTCTTCCAGCGCTCGCGCCGTATTGACGGCCGCCATCAGCGCATCGATGGCGGCGCGCTCGCTATCTGACAAAAGATCGCCGTCGGCTGCGAGCGCGCTCAAGGTCGCCAGCAGCATGCGATCACCATCGACTCGGGCTTCGACAACGGCACGCATCTTCATGTCTTCATCGGCGGTGCTGAAACTGTCCTGCAGCATGCGTGCAATCTGATCATCTCCCAAACCGTAGGACGGCTTGACATCAATCTGCGCTTGCACGCCACTGATTTGCTCCTTGGCGCTGACATTCAGCAGGCCGTCCGCATCGACCGTGAACGTCACACGGATGCGCGCCGCACCCGCAGCCATCGCAGGAATGCCGCGCAACTCAAAACGCGCCAGACTGCGGCAGTCACTCACCAGATCGCGCTCGCCTTGCACCACGTGCAAGGCAAGTGCGGTCTGACCGTCCTTGTAGGTGGTGAAGTCCTGCGCCTTGGCAGTCGGAATGGTTTCATTGCGCAACACAATGCGCTCGACCAAACCACCCATGGTCTCGATGCCCAGCGACAACGGAATCACGTCGAGCAGCAGCAGATCACCGCCGGGGTTGTTGCCGGCGAGTTGGTTGGCCTGAATCGCAGCGCCCAATGCCACGACTTCGTCAGGATTGAGGTTGGTCAACGGCGCACGGCCAAAGAAGTCGGCCACCGCCTGCTGAATCTGCGGCATGCGGGTCGAGCCGCCTACCATCACGACACCCTTGATATCGTCCTTGCCCAGCCGCGCATCGCGCAGCGTCTTGCGCACCGCGGCCATGGTGCGCTGTGTCAGCTCGGCAGTGAGTTTTTCGAACTGCTCATTGACCACTTCGAACCTGACGTTCTCGCCACCAATGCAGGCGTGGCAGGCCGCGCAATGCGTCGCTGACAATTCTTCCTTGCAGGCGCGCGCGGCGATGATGGCAATCGCCTTGTCCTGTGGCGTCCTGGCCTGTACGCCGGCCTGCTTCATCACCCAGTCGGCCAGTGCCCGGTCGTAATCGTCACCGCCCAGGGCCGAATCACCACCGGTGGCCAACACTTCAAACACACCTTTTGTCAGGCGCAGGATCGATATGTCAAAAGTTCCGCCACCCAGATCGTAGATCGCATAAACGCCCTCGCTGGCGTTGTCCAGTCCGTAAGCAATTGCCGCAGCAGTTGGCTCGTTGATGAGACGCAGCACCTTCAGGCCAGCCATTTGCGCGGCGTCCTTGGTCGCCTGGCGCTGCGCATCGTCAAAATACGCCGGCACAGTGATCACCGCGCCGTACAGATCGTCGGCAAGCGTATCTTCAGCGCGATAGCGCAAGGTCGCCAAAATGTCAGCACTGACCTCAACCGGGGACTTTTCACCCTGCACCGTTTGCACGCCAAGCATGCCGCCATGCTGCGCGAAACGGTAGGGCAGTTTGTCGCTGTCAGTCACATCGGCCAGACTGCGACCCATGAAACGCTTGACAGAGGCAATGGTGTTTTCCGGGTCCTGGGCCAGTGCCTGCAATGCATCGAAACCAATTTGCCGACCACCGCCTGCAAGATAGCGAACGACTGAAGGCAGTATCACGCGGCCTTGGCCGTCGGGCAAACACTCGGCCACGCCATGGCGCACCGAAGCCACCAGTGAATGGGTTGTTCCCAGGTCAATACCAACCGCGAGCCGCCGCTCGTGTGGATTGGGAGACTGCCCGGGTTCTGAAATTTGTAGCAAGGCCATGGTTGTCTATTGTGTATCCATCCGGTCCAGTCGGGACTGAACGTCACTGGCAAATCGCTCGATGAACATCAGGGCGCGCACCTTCTGCACCGCCGCCTTGTAGTCGTGCTGCTCGTCCAGCAACTGAGCGCATTGTTGCAGTAGCGCCATCCTGGCTGAGGCCACCTGCTCCGCCAATCGATCAAGCTCCACTACAGAGCTCGATTCTTCGAGTTCCTCACGCCACTGCATTTGCTGCATCAGGAAGTCGCTCGCCATTGCCGTGTTGTTCTCGGCATTGACCGGCTCGTCGTTCAGTTCGCACAGATAGGCAGCGCGTTTGAGTGGATCTTTCAGCCGCCGATACGCTTCGTTGATGCGCACCGACCACTGCATTGCAAGGCGTTGTGCCGTCGCGCCCTCGGTACTGAATTTGTCGGGATGAACCTCGCGCTGCAGTTCCTTCCAGCGCGCATCGACGGCTGCGCTGTCCTGCGCAAATCGCGGCGCAAGGTCAAACAGTTCGAAATCGCTGGACTGAAGATTCACACCCGAAACGACTCGCCGCAACCGCAGCGATCACGCTCGCGCGGGTTGTTGAATTTGAAGCCTTCGTTCAAACCTTCGCGCACAAAGTCGAGTTCGGTTCCGTCGAGGTAGGCAAAGCTCTTGGGTTCAATCAGGACCTTGACACCATGACCTTCAAAAACCATGTCTTCGGGTTCAATTTCGTCAA
>CAIYGK010000366.1 GCA_903925725.1 uncultured beta proteobacterium
AATTAGTCAATTATTTAAGTTACATTTTTTTATCAACGCCACATGCTGCCAGTGGCTTAGGAGTGCTGAATGTTGAAAACCTCTCTTCTTACTGCCCTGCTGCTGGCAGGTCTTGCGGGAATGCCCTCGGCATGGGCAGTTGACGGAGCGCCGCTGACCACCGTGGCGGTTCAATCCTCTGGCACGGCGGGGGCAGAGCGCGTGAGTTTCGACGGTGTCGTGGAGGCGGTGCGCCAGTCGACGCTTTCAGCTCAGGTCGCGGGTGCCATCGTTGCCGTGAACGTCAAGGCCGGCGACCGCGTTCGCGCCGGCCAGGAACTGCTTCGCATCGATGCACGCGCTGCCAGCCAGAACACAGCTGCCACCGTGGCGCAAGTGGAGGCAGCCCGCGCGACCTTGAATGTGAGTTCCAAGGAATACGAACGCCAGAAGCAGTTGTTCCAGAAGCAGTACATCAGCCAGTCGGCGCTTGACCGCGCGCAGGCGCAATTTCAGGCCTCGCAGGCGCAGGTGCAGGCGCTGCAGGCGCAATCCGACGCGGCCCATACACAGTCACGCTTCTTCGTCATCAACGCGCCCTACGCCGGCATCGTGAGCGACGTACCGGTGACCCAAGGTGACATGGCCATGCCGGGCTCACCATTGATGGTCATGTACGATCCCGCAGCCCTGCGCGTCTCGGCTCCGGTTCCGCCCGGCACCGTGACCAGCGGCCCTGCCGAAGCGATCCAGTTGGAGATTCCGGGGCTGGCACAGGCTCTGATGGCGCCGAAGTCAGCCACCCTGCTGCCACAGGTCGACACTGCAACCCACACCGCCCAGCTTCGACTCGTCCTGCCCGACAGCCTCAAGGGCGCGACACCGGGCATGTTTGCCCGCGTCTGGCTTTCAGCGTCTGGAGTCGCGAAGACCGCCACGGACAGCGAGCGCCTTTATGTGCCGGTTAGCGCGGTAGTGCGGCGCGCCGAAATGACAGGCTTGTATGTCGTCAACGACAAGGGCCGCCCCATGCTGCGCCAGGTCCGCCTGGGACGCGCCGCCGGCGAGCGCATCGAGGTGCTCAGCGGTGTCGAAAAGGGTGAGAAAGTCGCCGTAGACCCGCAAGCCGCAGCCAAGGTGCGCTGAAATGAGCCAGACCACCAAAATGGGAATTTCCGGTCGCATTGCTGCAGCCTTTCAGAGCGCGCACATCACGCCGCTGCTGGCCTTGCTGGCGCTGTTGCTGGGCGCCTTTGCCATCATGGTGACGCCACGAGAGGAAGAGCCGCAGATCAACGTGACGATGGCCAATGTGCTGATCCCCTTTCCCGGGGCAGCTGTGGCCGATGTGGAGCAGATGGTGGCAACACCGGCCGAGCAGGTGCTCTCGCAAATGGCGGGTACCGAGCACGTGATGTCGGTCTCGCGCCCCGGTCTGGCCATCATGACCGTGCAGTTCAAGGTTGGCGTACCGCGCACTGAAGCGCTGGTGCGTCTGCACGATACCCTGCGCTCCAACGCCGACTGGCTGCCACGCGGCCAGGGGGTGATGGAACCCATCATCAAACCCAAGGGCATTGACGATGTGCCCATCGTAAGTCTGACGCTGTTCAGCAAGAGCCCCAGCGCCAATCCGCTTGAACTCGAACGCGTGGCGCACAGCATCGAGGCCGAGCTCAAGCGCGTGGGTGGCACGCGGGAAGTGCAGACCATTGGCGGCCCCGGCAGTGCCGTGATGGTGCGCATCGATCCGGTACGCATGGCCGGCAGCGGCACGACGGTGAACGACCTGCGCAACGCGCTGCAATCGGCCAATCTGGGTCTGCCGGTGGGTGAACTGATTGCGGGCAACAAGAGCGTGGCCATCGAGTCCGGCCCGTTCCTGGAGCAGGCGCGCGAAGTCGCTGATCTGGTGGTCGGCGTGCATGCCGGCAAGCCGGTTTTCATGAAAGATGTGGCCGACATTCAGGATGGTCCCCGGCCCAGCAGCAACTACGTCTGGCATGGCCTGACGCAAAAAGACGGCGGCGGCGAATACGCGGCCGTCACCCTGACCATCACCAAGAAGCCAGGTGAGAATGCGATCGACGTCGCCAACGCGGTGATGCGCCGTGTAGAGCAGCTACGCAACACCGTGATTCCCGAAGCAGTACAGGTTGCCGAGACCCGCAACTACGGCGCCACAGCCAACGACAAGGCGCAAAAGCTGATACAAAAATTGCTGTTCGCCACCGCTTCGGTGGTGGCACTGGTGTTCCTGACGCTGGGCCGGCGCGAAGCTGCCATCGTCGGCACCGCCGTGATTCTGACGCTGATGGTCACGCTCTTTGCCTCCTGGGCCTGGGGTTTTACGCTCAATCGCGTCTCGCTGTTCGCGCTGATTTTTTCCATCGGCATTCTGGTCGATGACGCCATCGTGGTGGTGGAGAACATCCACCGACATCAGCAGCACCATCCGGGCAAGACCCTCGCCGAGATCATCCCCGGTGCGGTGGACGAGGTCGGCGGCCCGACCATCCTGGCAACCTTCACCGTGATCGCTGCGCTGCTGCCGATGGCCTTTGTCTCGGGCTTGATGGGTCCCTACATGAGCCCGATCCCGATCAACGCCAGCATGGGAATGCTGCTGTCCCTGGCCATTGCCTTCATGGTTACGCCCTGGCTCGCGCGCCTGTGGATGAAAGAGCAGCCCGCCAACCACACCCACGTGCACACCCCAACCGGCCTGGCCGGCAAGCTGGGACCGCTGTTCCAGCGTGTCTTCAAGCCCCTGCTGGATGACCACAGTGGCCAGCGCAACCGCCGTTTTCTGGGTCTCGGCGTGCTGGTGCTGATCGTCATTTCCGTCGCCCTGCCGGCCACCGGTCTGGTGCTGCTCAAGATGCTGCCGCTGGACAACAAATCTGAGTTTCAGGTGATCGTCGACATGCCCGCTGGCACACCGGTAGAAAAGACTGCCGCCGTGCTGCATGAACTGGGCGGCTATCTGTCGACCGTCCCCGAGGTCACCGATTACCAGGCCTATGCCGGCACCGCCGCGCCTATCAATTTCAACGGTCTGGTACGCCAGTACTATCTGCGCGCCGGCGGTGAAGTGGGTGACATCCAGGTGAATCTGGTGGACAAGCACCACCGTGGCGATCAGAGCCATGTCATTGCCACGCGGGTCCGCCCGGCGCTGCAGGAGATCGGCCGCAAGATGGGTGCCAACGTGAAGGTCGTGGAAGTTCCGCCAGGACCGCCGGTCCTCTCACCGCTGGTTGCAGAAATCTACGGCCCGGAAGCTGCGGGGCGCTTGAGTGTGGCCAAAGCGGTGCGCGGCGTCTTCGAAAAATCTGCCGGCATCGTCGACATTGACGACAGCAGCATCACCAGCGCACCGCGCAAGCTCTTGCTGGTGGACCGGCGCAAGGCAGCCCTGCTGGGCGTGCCGCAACAGGCCATCGTGAGCACACTGCGTGCCGGTCTGGCCGGCGAGGCTGCCACCTACATGCACGACGCCAGCCGCTACCCGGCGCCGGTCATGTTGCAACTGCCCGAAGAAAGCCATGGCAATCTGGACGCCCTGTTGCAACTCGGTGTGCGCGGTGCATCCGGCAAACTGGTCCGCATCAGCGAACTGGTGACCCAGAGCGACACCGTGCGCGAACAGCCGGTTTATCACAAGGACCTGTTGCCAGTGAACTATGTGGTTGGCGACATGGCTGGCAAGCTCGACAGCCCGCTCTACGGCATGTTCCAGATGCGCAGCGAGATCGCCAAAATTCAAACACCGGGTGGCGGACCCATGCTTGAGTACTTCATCCGACAGCCTGACGATGCAACACGCGACTACGCGCTCAAGTGGGACGGCGAATGGCAGATCACTTACGAAACCTTCCGTGACATGGGCGCCGCCTACGCGGTCGGCCTGATACTGATCTACCTGTTGGTGGTGGCGCAGTTTGGCTCCTACCTGATTCCTCTCATCATCATGGCGCCAATTCCGCTGACGATCATTGGCGTCATGCCGGGCCACGCGCTGCTGGGTGCGCAGTACACGGCGACCAGCATGATCGGCATGATCGCGCTGGCCGGCATCATCGTGCGCAACTCCATCCTGCTGGTGGACTTCATCAACCTGCAGGTCAAAGAAGGTGTGCCGTTCAAGCGCGCCATCGTGCACTCTGCCATCACCCGTGCCCAGCCCATCATGCTGACGGGTCTGGCCGCCATGCTGGGCGCCTTCTTCATTCTGGATGACCCGATCTTCAATGGTCTGGCAATCTCGCTGATCTTCGGCATCTTCGTATCGACCATCCTCACCCTGGTGGTAATTCCGACGCTGTATTACGTGGCCTACCGCAAGCAGTATGAGCCTGTGGTGGCCCATTGATTTAACCAACAAGCCGCATTTTTTTCCCTTCCCCTTCACTCTTTTAAGGAAATTCACCATGACAACCTGGCAAGCCGTACGCGTCGTCGCAGGCACTTTCATTCTTCTGTCGCTGGCCCTGGGCATCCCCGGCAGCCCGATCTTCATGAGTCAATGGTGGCTCGCCTTCACCGCATTTGTCGGCGTCAACCTGCTGCAAAGCGGAATTACCAAATGGTGTCTGATGGAATCCATCATGAGCAAGCTCGGCCTGCGTTCGGGCGCCTGAGCAAGGAAGAACCATGCAACTGGTCTGCCCTCATTGCGGCGTCAAGAACCGCGTGCCGCCCGAAAAGCTCAACCACGAACTGGCCTGCGGCCGCTGTGGCAAGGACCTGATGGCTGCTGCTCCTGTCGCACTGAGCGATCAGGCCCTGCCGGCTTTTCTGGCGGGCACGGAGTTGCCGGTCGTGGTGGACTTTTGGGCCGACTGGTGCGGCCCCTGCAAGATGATGGCGCCACAGTTCGTCAACGCGGCACGCCAGATGCCGCAGGTGCGTTTCGTCAAGGTCGACACCGAAGCTGCACCAGAGGCCAGCGCACGCTACGCCATCCGCAGTATTCCGACCCTGATTCTGTTCGATCGTGGACAGGAAACAGCGCGACTCTCCGGCGCCGTCTCGGCCGCCGAACTGCAGCGCTGGGTTCAATCCAATCTACCGGGTAGCTCACAATGAGAATGCCATTCAAACGACTCCTCGCGTCGGCCATTGCGCTCGGCGCTGTGTCCGTGCAAGCCATGGATCTGATGGAGGCCTGGCAGGCCACGCGTCAGCATGACCCGCAGTCTGCCGTTTCACAGGCCGCGCGTCAGGCCGGGGAAACTCGCAGGACGCAGGCTGCCTCGCTCTGGCGCCCGGCAGTCATGCTCAGCGCCAGCGCGGGACGCATGACAGGCGAGACCGAGATGACGGGTGCGCATTTCTCCGCGCCTGGTCTGGGCCAATCCGACGGCGTCGGCTTTGCCACCTCGGTCGATAACGGCAATTCGACGCGCTGGTCGCTTAGCGCACGCCAACCCCTGTTCAATCTGGAGCGCAGGGCGCAAAGCCGACAGTTGGAGATTGCGGCCGACGTAGCCGAGTTGGAGTGGCAATCTGCCCAGCAAGACCTGATGCTGCAGACAGCACAGCGCTATTTTGATGTGCTGCTTGTGGGCAACAAGTTGACCCTGCTGCGCGAGCAGCAGAAGGCGGTTGAACTCGCGTTGACCGAGGCGAAGGATCGCTTTGCCCTGGGCGACAAACCCGTCACCGACACCCATGAAGCCTCCGCCCGAGCCCACGCGCTGCGCGCCCAGGTGCTGGCAACGCAGGATGAACTGGCGTTAGTGCAATCTGCTTTGACCGACGCCACCGGCGTTACCGATCCTGCACTGCAGAGCCTGGCAGGGAACGCGGAGGTGCTGCCCACCAGTCTCCAGCCGCTGACACACTGGCTGGCCGAGGCTTCCGAGAAGAACCCGCTGCTGCGCATGCAGATGGCAGGCATACAGGCCGCCAAGCAGGAAGTGGCCAAGTACAGCAAGGCAGCGGCGACAACGCTGGATCTGGTGGCGCAGGCTGGGCGCGATCAGCTCAGTGGCGGCGGCAACTTTGGCGCAGCCAGCAACACCGCGAGTCAACAGATGATCGGTCTGCAACTGAATCTGCCCCTGTATACCGGCGGCTACCGCAATGCCAAGCAGGAAGAGGCACTGCGACTGCAGGACAAAGCTGCAGCTGAACTGGAGCGTGCACGACAGCAGATCAGCCAGCAAACGCGTGCCGCCTGGCTTGGACTGCAAACCGGCAGCGCTCGACTGCTTGCCTTGACGGAATCGCGCAAGGCAAGCGCTGCCAGGCTCGATGCTACCCGCATCGGACGCCAGGTCGGTGACCGCACCACACTGGACCTGCTGCAGGCCGAGACCGATGCCAGCAGCGCCACGCTGGCGCTGTTGCAGGCACGTGTGGAGTTGTTGCTCAACCAGTTGCGTCTGCATGCACTGGCGGGGCAACTGAACGAGCCTGCGTTGCAAGCAGTCAACGCGCTGCTGCAACGTTGAAATAAATTGACGCTTCCGACATCCGAAACATAGTCAACAAAAAGGAGACAACCATGGCCCACATCATCATCCTCGGCGCCGGCATCGGTGGCATGCCTACTGCCTATGAGCTTCGCGAGAAGCTTGGCTCTGCCCATCGCATCACGGTCGTCAATGCGATCGACTACTTCCAGTTTGTGCCATCCAACCCATGGCTCGCCGTAGGCTGGCGGGAGCGCGACACCATCACGTTTCCGATTCGTCCCTATCTGGAGAAGAAGAAAATCGATTTTGTCGCGCAACGCGTGTTGAAGATTGACGCCAGTGGCAGTACGCTTGAACTTCAGGACGGTAGCCGTTTGTCGTATGACTACCTCGTCATCACGACGGGTCCCAAGCTTTCCTTCGAGGAAGTTCCCGGCAGCGGTCCCGAAGCCCATACCCACTCCATCTGCACGGTGAATCATGCCGAGAAGGCCTGGGGCGACTATCAGACGTTTCTGGAAAACCCGGGACCGGCCATCATCGGCGCCATGCCGGGTGCGTCGTGCTTTGGTCCCGCCTATGAATTCACTTTCATCGTCAACACCGATTTGAAGCGCCGCAAGAAACGCAACAAGGTTCCGATGACTTTCGTTACCAGCGAGCCCTACATCGGTCACATGGGGCTGGGCGGCGTCGGCGACTCCAAGTCGATGCTGGAGAGTGAGTTCCGCAACAACGACATCAAGTGGATCACCAATGCCAAAGTGACTCGCGTTGAAGAAGGCAAGATGTTTGTCACCGAACTGGACGACAACGGTCAGGTGAAGAAAGAGCATGAACTTCCCTTCAAATTCAGCATGAT
>CAIYGK010000367.1 GCA_903925725.1 uncultured beta proteobacterium
CGAGATGACACGCAAGAGAACCCGTGAATCCCTGGCGCAGATGCTGTGCGAGCCCTGTGCCGTGTGCGCTGGCAAGGGTATCGTGAAGACGGCCCGCAGCGTGACTTACGACATCTTCCGCGAAATTCTGCGTGAAGCGCGGCAGTTCAATCCAAGAGAATTTCGTGTGGTCGCCTCGCCCAAGGTGATTGAGTTGTTCCTGGATGAAGAAAGTCAGCATCTGGCTGGCTTGAGCGAGTTCATCGGCAAGCCGGTTTCCTTGCAGAGCGAGAGTGCGATGGGGCAGGAACAGTACGATATCGTTTTGCTGTAGCGACCCGCTTGTGTAGCCTTATGCGAAGTCCTCACACTGCCAACCGGTTGCCGATTCCGATTCTGACCTACCATCAGATTTCGCTGAGTCCCGATCGAGGTGCCGGTTTTCGAAGCTTGTATGTGGCACCCGCCGCTTTTGCGCGTCAGATGGCATGCCTGCATCTGTTTGGCTATCAAGGCCTGTCGATGTCGGCGCTGATGCCGTATTTGAGAGGCGAACGTGAGGGCAGGGTCGTCGGTATCAGCTTTGATGACGGCTATCTCAATAATCTGAGTCAAGCCATGCCAGTCCTGAATCGCTACGGTTTTTCATCGACCTGCTATGTTGTGAGTCAATATCTGGGAAAGACCAATGAATGGGACCTGCCTGTTGGTGTTGTGCAGACACCGCTCATGAACGCAGCACATCTGCGCGAATGGACGCGGGGTGGGCAGGAGGTCGGGGCCCATACCCGACACCATGTGCGACTGACGCAAACCAGCCCGGCCGGTTGCGTGGATGAGATTGAAACGTGCAAGGCGGAGCTCGAGACTGTCATCGACTCGCCGGTTCGACACTTCTGCTATCCCTATGGTGAATTCAATGCTGAACACGCTGAGTTGGCGCGCTCAGCCGGCTTTGATTCGGCCACCACGACACTGCGCAGCCGCTGCCATGGCGAAGAAGACATGATGCAGTTGCCGCGCGTACCGGTGCTGCGTGCAACAACGTTGCCGCTGTTTTGGCTCAAGGTAAGTACGGCCTATGAAGATCGGCGGCGCTTGCCATGAGTGCGGAACCACGACGTTTGCGCATCGCTGTACTGAACCGGGTGTTTTCGCCAACCGGTGGCGGGGCCGAACGCTACTCGATTGCCATGGTCGAGCAGTTGGCGCAGCGTCACGAAATTCACGTGTTTGCCCAGCAAATTGACCATCACTGGCCCGGTGTCACTTACCACCTGATGTCCTCGCCATTGACGCGGCCGCGCTGGGTCAATTTGCTTTGGTACGCAGCGACGACGTGGTGGGCAACGCGGCGCGGCTTTGACATCGTGCATTCGCACGAGAACACCTGGCATGGCCATGTCCAGACGGTGCATGTGCTGCCGCTGAAATACAACCTCTTTCAGGGACGCTCGGGTTGGCGCTGGCTGTTGCGGTGCTTGAAAGTGGCAACCAGTCCACGCTTGCTGGCCTACCTTGTGATGGAGCGTTTTCGCTTTGCGCGAGCGCGACAAAAGGCAGTTGTTGTGACGTCGCCGACCCTGAAGGCACTGGTCGGCCAGACCTATCCGGCCAGCGCCACTGTGCTGATTTCACCGGGTGTGACATTGCCGTCCGGTGCCATTGATCACCATGCTGCCCGACGGGAACTGGCCCTGCCTGCGCAGGGATTCTTGATCGCCTTCGTTGCCAACGACTACCAGAAGAAGGGCCTGTCCATCCTTCTGGAGGCGCTCAAGTGTTTGCCTGTTGGTGTGGAACTGGCCGTGGTCGGCGACCCTTCGCAAATTGAAAGATTCCAGCGCAAGGTGTCATCCATGGGATTGACCGGGAGGGTGCATTTTCTGGGACATCTCAGAGACATCTCGCAACTGTACCGGGCCGCCGACCTGTTGGCACATCCAACCACTGAAGACACTTTTGCTATGGTTGTGCTTGAAGCCATGGCTCATGGCCTGCCGGTCGTGGTAAGCGATGCGCGCTACTGCGGCATTGCGGGCTTGCTGACGCATGGTGTCAATGCCATCATTCTGTCGTCTCCAACGGACACTGCGCAGTTGAGTGCCATTCTGGGACAGATTCTTGCCGATACGAGCATGCGCGACGCTCTGGGAAGCAATGCGCGAGAGTTCGCACAGCAGCGGGCCTGGCCCAGCATTGCTGTCGAGCAGGAAGCGATGTATTTCCACCTCGCTGATCGGGCGCCGTGAAAGACGCTCCATCCAGTAGCCGTTCCAGACCATGAAACTAACGCCACAGCCGCTGCCACACCTGAATCTGTTTTCCATCGCCATTCCGACCTGGAACAACCTGGCATTTCTCAAATTGTGCGTTGGCAGCGTGAGGGCGCACAGCGCTTGTGAGCATCAGATCATCGTTCACGTCAATGATGGCAGTGACGGTACGCTGGACTGGGTACGCTCAGAAGGACTGACGCATACGCATTCGGCTGAGAATACGGGCATTTGCCTGACCGTCAATCAGGCTGCCGCACTGGCAGAACACGAACTCATTTTGTACCTGAACGATGACATGTATTGTTGTCCTCACTGGGATACCAGGCTGCTGGAGAAGGTGCGCCAGATCGGGCACGACGGGTTCATGCTGTCGGGCACGATGATCGAGCCGGTGGATTCAGGCAACCGCTGCGTTAGTGTCTGTGACTTTGGCTCGGATGCGCAAACGTTTCAAGCTCAGCAGTTGCTCAAGACCTACGAGACGCTGGTCAAGCCGGACTGGTACGGTGCTACCTGGCCACCGACGCTGGTGCACCGACGCTGGTGGCATGCGGTGGGTGGCTTCAGCTCCGAGTTCAGTCCCGGCATGAGCAGTGACAATGACTTCGCCATGAAAATGTGGGCGGCCGGGTGTCGGGTATTTCTTGGTGTTGGGGACAGTCTGGTCTATCACTTCCGCTGCAAGAGTACCGGCCGCATTGTCAAGAACGATGGGCGAAAGCAGTTCAAGCGCAAATGGGGTATGAGCTCTTCCCTGTTTGATCGCTTCTACCTCCGTCGTGGACAGATTGCCACCGCAACCACCTTGTCCGAACCCGAGGAAACCGCAGACTTTCGTCGAAGACGACTCTTCAGCAGGTTGAAGGCCTGGCTGGCTTAAGCGGTCTGATTGGTCTGGACAGTCGGGAAACCCATGTGGTAGAGCTGCGCGTACGCGCCCTGCGCAGCCAGCAGTTCGGTGTGGCTTCCGGATTCCAGTATTCGGCCCTTGTCCATGACGATGATGCGCTTGGCGTGCTGTATGGTTGACAGACGGTGCGCGATCACCAGTGTGGTTCGGCCCAGCATCAGTCGCTGCAAGGCGTCCTGGATGGCACGCTCTGACTCCGCGTCCAGGGCCGACGTAGCCTCGTCGAGTATCAGGACGGGCGCGTCCTTGTAAAGCGCTCTGGCAATGGCCAGGCGCTGGCGCTGGCCGCCTGAGAGTTGCATGGCATTGTGGCCGACCAGCGTGTCGATGCCGTTCGGCAGTTCGGCCATCAAGTCGGCAAGGTTGGCAGCCTGCAGGCAATCCAGAACCCGCTGACGGTCCATGACCTGTCCCAGCGCGACATTGACCGCAACAGTGTCATTGAGCATCAGGACATGCTGACTGACCAGTGCAAACTGGGCTCGCAACGAGACCAGATCCCAGTCCTGCAGGGCATGGCCGTCGAGCTCGATGCTGCCAGAACTCAACTCGATAAAGCGCGGCAGCAGGCTGACCAGGGTGGTCTTGCCTGCGCCTGACGCACCGGCGAGGGCAACGATTTCGCCCGGCTGCACGTCCAGGCTGAAACTGTCCAGCGCAGGCGTCGTACTGTCGGGGTATCGGACACTGGCTTGGGCAAAGCGCAGGCCGCCTTGGGCTCTGGCTTTGGAAAAGCTGCCACCCGTCTCGCTGACGGTCAGGTTGATCAGGTCCAGGCCTCTTTCCATGGCTGCCAGTCCACGCGTAATCGGGTTTGCCAGTTCGGACAGATGCTTGATAGGGGCTACGAGCATCAACATGGCGGTCACAAAGGCTGCAAAACTGCCAACCGACGTCCCGTGCTCAGAGCTTTGGGCTAGCGCCACTGAAATCACGGCAGACAGGGCAAAGGCAGCGAGCATTTGAGTCAAGGGCGTCATGGCAGCCGACGCGGTAGTCGACTTCATCGACAGCCGCTGCAAGGAAGCACCCAGCGCGTGGAAGCGACGGGATTGTGATGCCTGCGCCGCCTGCAGGCGAACGTCGCGATGCGCGAGCACATTTTCTTCGACCACATAGGCAAGCGCATCGGTCGCGTCCTGGCTGTCTTTGGTCAGCCGGTACAGACGCCTGGAAAGCGTGCGCATGACGAATGCCACCGCAGGAAAAAGGGCGGTGACAATCAGCGTCAACTTCCAGTTCAGGTACAACAGGTAGGCCACCAGAGCCAGCAGCGTGAGACTGTCGCGGGCCAGCGTGGTCAGGGAATTGACGAGCAGCACGGAGCCGGTTTGCACCTCGTAGACGATGGTGTTCGCCAGAGAGCTTGAAGACTGCTGCTGAAACAGGGTGAGCCTTGCGTCAAGCAGTTTGTCAAACATCGTCTTGCGCAATATGAGCAAGCCGCGGTTGGTTACCTTTGCCAGTGCCAGTTGTGCCAGGAAGCTGGCGATTCCGCGCACGCCGAAAAGCAGGATCAGGGCCGCAGGTATCGCCCAGATAGCCAGCGTTCCCTGCTGGAAACCTTTGTCCAGCAAAGGTTGCAGCAGTGCCGGAATCAGAGGTTCCGTGGCCGACATGACCAGTGTCGCGCCAAACACGAGGAGCCAGGCGGCATAGGGCGTGCCGAAATAGGGCAGCAAGCGGGCCAGTCTGTGGACCAGTTGGCTCGGCGATCGCATTGGGTCAGTGGACATGTCGGTGAACTTTCAGACACCCGTTCGAAGGGATGAGGACGGTGCATCGCCTGGCGTTCGAAGTGCCAGCAGCAGACCCAGGGTGATGCAGAAGAAGTCCCCGATCATCGCATCGTGCAGCGCACAATTGAACAGGCATGCCACTGCCAGGGCCAGCAAGACCGATTGCGTCGCCCGGCGTTCCGGCGTTGGCAATTGCTGACTGTCGCGATGCAGCGCAAGCAGCAAGGCGCACAGCAGCAAAATTCCGGCCAGACCCATTTCCACGCCCCACAGCAGATATTCCTGATGCGGATTGTGGTGCTGGTTGCTGGCTTCGTTGATCCGTAACTCGCTCGCATGAACGGCTTCCTGTCGCCTGAATTCGCGATTCCAGCTGCCAACGCCAGTGCCGAGCCAGGGACTTTCGGCAATCGACTTCAGCGAGCCATGCCAGAGATCAAGCCGCATGCCTGAGGAAGAGGCCGCTTCAATGTGCTCGTTAAATGGTCGGATACTGCTTACAACTTCCTGAAATCGTTCACCCATCCTGCTCGAACCGATGCTGATTCCGACCAGCACCAACAAACCGGCGAGCACGACTCTGGATTGAAATCGGCGCGGGAATTCCCACGCCACAGCCAGTAGCACGAGCGCGATGGCTACCAGGTGTCCGGTGCGGCCCTGAAAAATGAAAAATACGCAGGCCATCGCCAGAACAACGATCAAAGTCGCCAGTGCCGTCCGGTACCGCGTCGCGACCAGGCTGCGCAAGTGCCAGCATACGGCACCCAGCACGGCGGTCATGATGGACTGATCAAGGTAACTCGAGAAGACTGCAAACGAGCAGGTGTCGCAAACGCCAGCCTCCTTTGACATAACCCAGGGTAGAGGCACGCCCAGAAACAGCAGCCAGGTGCTGCCAAGCAGAAAGAGCTGACC
>CAIYGK010000368.1 GCA_903925725.1 uncultured beta proteobacterium
AGCCAGCGCGGATTCAGCGAAGCATACGGATCCTGAAAAATCATCTGGATCCGGCTGCGCAACTTCAAACCGGCTGGCGTCTTGAAGATGGCGTGGGCATCGAGACCATCGAACACCAGATTGCCGCGGGTCGGCTCATACAGCCCGACCAACAGACGCGCCACCGTGCTCTTGCCGCATCCGGACTCACCCACCAGCGCCAGCGTCCTGCCTTTTTCAATCTCGAAACTGACACCGTCGACAGCGTGCAGCAGCGTTCGAGGGCGGCGCTCGATCACGCGATTGAGCCAGGGCGCCGACACGTCAAAAGTCATCGCGAGATCGTTGGCTTGAACCAGTGCCATCATGCTGGCTCCCGCAAGGTCTCTGCCTTGTTGGTATGCAACCAGCAGGCGGCTCGCGTCGCTGCGGCAGCAAGCAGTTCCGGGCGCTGGATCTTGCATTGGTTCAGGGCTTGCGGACACCTTGGGTGAAAGGCGCAGCCGGGCGGAATCGCATTCAGGCGCGGCATGGCACCATCGATCTGATTGAGCCGCTCGCGATCCTGAGTGATGTCGGGAATCGCCGCCATCAAACCGGCCGTGTAGGGATGTGCTGGGTGGTTGATGACCTCATGTACCGGACCAATTTCGGCCAGCCGCCCGGCATACAGCACCGCCACACGATCGCAGGTTTCGGCAATGACGCCCATGTCGTGCGTGATCAGCATGACGGCGGCGCCATGCTGTTTGCAGATCCGCTTGAGCAGGGTGATGATCTGCGCCTGAATCGAAACATCCAGCGCGGTGGTCGGTTCGTCCGCCACAATCAGTTTGGGCTCGGCCGCCAGCGCCAGCGCAATCACGACGCGCTGGCGCATGCCGCCCGAGAACTGGTGCGGATAGTGATCAATGCGCTGCTCCGGCGCCGGAATGCCGGTGTCACGCAGCAACGACACGGCGCGCTCACGCGCCTGGCTTTCGCTCAGCGGCAAGTGGGTGCGGATGGTCTCGACCAGTTGCTGTCCAATCGTGTAGAGCGGGTTCAAGGAAGTCAACGGATCCTGAAAGATGGCACCTATGCGCTTACCCCGAATACGCCGCATCTGCTCAGGGTCAAGCTGATCAATGCGCGCGCCTTCGAGCAGGATCTGGCCACCCGCAATGCGCCCGGGAGGCTCCAGCAGGCCAATGATGGCCGCACCGGTAATCGATTTCCCGGCACCTGACTCACCCACCACACCCAGGATCTCGCCCGGCGCAATATCAAACGAGACATCATCCAGTGCGCGCAGCGTGCCTCGTCGATGAGGGAACTCGACCACCAGATTCTTGACTTGCAGCAGACTCATCTTAATTTTGGATTCAGCGCGTCGCGCAGCCAGTCGCCGAGCAGATTCACACTCAGCGAAATCAGGATCAGCATCACACCGGGGAACACGGTGATCCACCATTCACCGGAAAAAAGGTAGTTGTTACCGACCCGGATCAGCGTTCCCAGCGAAGGTGCGGTTGGCGGCGCACCAACACCCAAAAAGGAAAGCGTTGCCTCGATGATGATGGCGGTGGCGACCTGAATGGTGGCCAGCACCAGCACCGGCCCAAGCACATTGGGCAAAACGTGACGCCGCATGATGCGCAGGCTCGATACCCCGGTCACACGGGCTGCCTGCACATATTCCTTGTGCCGCTCCACCAGGGTAGAGCCACGGACCGTACGCGCGTACTGGACCCATCCGGTGAGCGTGATCGAGATGATCAGGACAAAGAAGGCCAGCGAATCCTGGGCGTTTGGAAACAAGGCACGCCCAACACCGGCGATCAGCAAGGCCACCAAAATCGCCGGGAACGACAGCATGACGTCACACAGGCGCATCAGCAGCGCATCGACCCAGCCCCCCAGAAATCCTGCTATCAGACCGAGAGTCACACCAATCACTACCGACAGCGCCACCGACGCCAGGCCCACAGCAAGCGAAATGCGGGCACCAAACATCAATGCCGAGAGAATGTCGCGGCCCTGATCATCGGTGCCCAGCAGGTACTTGAGGCTGCCCAGCTTGTCCCAGGCCGGCGGCAAGCGCGCATCACTCAGCTCCAGCGTGCTGAGATCAAACGGGTTGTGCGGTGCCACCCAGTTGGCAAAGACGGAACAGAAGATGCAGACAAAAGCAATACCGGCCGCAGTCATCGCAACCGGGGAGTTGCGAAAGCTGTAGCCAATGTCGCTATCACCGAGCCGAAACAACCACTTTTTCATCCGGCCCGGGCGTCCTGATTCAAGGGTTCACTTTGATGAATTTCCACGGCATTTCATTGCCGGGCAACTGGACCACATCAATATTCTTCTTCATGGCCCAGCTCAAAGCCTGCTGATGCAGCGGCAAATGGCCAATATCGTCCTGGTGAATCTTCAGCGCCTCATGAATCATCTCGTTGCGCTTCTTCAGATCAGTCTCGGACCCCACTTTTTGTGTCAACTCGTCCACCCGGGCATTGCTGTACGCACCCAGATTGAACTGACCACGACCGCCCTCACCCGGCGAGGCCATGATGGGGTAGAGCACGTTATGCACATCGACCGTGCTGGCGGTCCAGCCCAACATGTAGAAGCTGGTGTTGCGGCTCAGGATCTTCGGGAAATAAGTGCCTTTGGTTTCGGCTTCCAGATTGATCTTGACGCCAATCTTGGACAGATTGGCCGCCACCGCCTGGCAAATTCTTTCGTCGTTCACATAACGGTCATTCGGGCAATTCATCTTCACTTCGAAACCGGCGGGATAGCCCGCCTCAACCAGCAATTTCCTGGCAGCTTCGACGTCGTAGGGCAGGCGCTTGCCAAGATCGGGCATGTAACCGTTGACCTGAGGCGGCAGCATCAGCGCGACCGGTGTGGAGGCGCCGCGCATCACCGTCTTCTGAATACCGTCAATGTCAATCGCCTGGTAAAAGGCCTGGCGCACGCGTTTGTCCTTGAACGGATTCTTGCCCTTCACGTTGGAGAACAGCAACTCATCACGCTTCTGATCCATGCCCAGAAAGATGACGCGCAACTCCGGGCCCTGCAAGACCTTGAGTTTGGCGTTGCCCTTGATGCGGTCCACGTCCTGCACCGGAACCGGCTCCATGACGTCGAGTTCGCCTGACAGCAATGCCGCCACACGGGTTGCATCGTTGCCAATCGGGGTGAAGATCACCTCGTCAACGTTGCCATCAATCTTGCCCCAATAGTTGCCATTGCGTACAAAAGTTGTACGCACCCCAGGCTGGCGTTCACGGACACGATAGGGCCCGGTGCCATTGGCACGGAAGGAGGCCGCGTTTTCAATCCCCTTGCGCCGGTCCACCGGTTTGGTAGCCTGATTGGTTTCGCACCATTTCTTGCTCATGATGAGCCAACCTGTAAACAGATCAGGCAGGATGGGGAAGGGTGCGTTCAGGATGAAATCAACCGCATGGTCGTTGATCTTCTTGACTTCCTTGATCTGGCCAACATAGCTCTTCATGTCCGAGCCGTCGTCCTTGGCGCGCTCGTAGCTGAAGATCACGTCGTCAGCCGTAAACGGTGTGCCATCATGAAACTGCACGCCCTTGCGCAGGTTGAAACGCCATACGGTGGGCCCCGTCTGCTTCCAGTCGGTCGCCAGGCCGGGTGTGAGCTTGTAGTCGCGACCCCGTGTCACCAGCGGCTCAAACACATTGCCGGTTACCGTCAGTTGCAGCGACTCGTTGAGCGAATGCGGATCCATCGACAACGCATCGCCCTGGTTGCCAATGCGCAGCGTCGTCGCCGACGCGACCAGGCTCATTGTTGCCAGGGCCAGGGCGACCGGCGTCAGAATCGTTTTTGTTCCAAATTTCATACTTGTCTCCGTTTAATCAGCATCAAAAAAAACATTCAGATCGGCATTCCCTGCTCAATCAGACTGGCGTGTAAAGCCGCCCCCAGCGGCAGAATTTCGTCATTGAAGTCGTACCGGCTATTGTGCAGGAAACAACTGCCAACGCCGCCCTCGACGCCCTGGCCGATGCGCATATAGGCACCGGGTTTGACCTGAAGCATAAAGGAAAAATCCTCCGCCCCCATGCTCGGCTCCAGATCACGCACGACATGCTCGGCGCCGACCAGGCTCTGCGCCACATCGGCCGCAAAGCGGGCCTCTGGCGCGGTGTTGATGGTTGCGGGGTAGGAGCGCTCGTACAGAACCGTGGCACTCGCTCCAAAACCTTGTGCTACCGCGCTGCACATTTCCGAAAGGCGCCGCTCCACCATCGCCTGCACCTGCGGGTTGAAGGTGCGAACCGTCCCCACCAGCGTCGCACTGCCCGGTATCACGCTCATAGCGCCAAGTTCACCGGCGCGCATGGCGCACAGGCTGATGACGGCGTTGTCAATCGGCCTGACGTTGCGCGACACAATGCTTTGCACTGCCGTGATGATGTGGGCCGCCACCAGCACCGGATCCACCGTCTGGTAGGCGTGCGCACCGTGCCCGCCCTTGCCGGTGATCTCTATCGTGATGCGGTCCGCAGCTGCCATCATGGGCCCCGGGTTCACACCGACGGTGCCAGGACGCATGGCGGGCCAGTTGTGCATGCCAAAAACCGACTGTGCCGGAAAACGCTCAAACAGACCATCTTCAATCATCGCTTTGGCGCCAGCAAATCCCTCTTCGCCGGGCTGAAAAATCAGCACAGCCGTACCGTCAAAGTTGCGCGTCTCTGCCAGATAGCGCGCCGCCCCTACCAGCATGGCTGTGTGGCCGTCATGACCGCAGCCATGCATCAGGCCGGCATGGGCTGACTTCCATGAAAAGTCGTTGTGTTCGGTCATGGCCAGCGCGTCCATGTCAGCGCGCAGCCCGATCATGTTTCCACTGCTGTTGCGCTGGCCCTTGATCAGCGCCACGACGCCGGTCTTGCCAATGCCGGCGTGAATCTCGTCAACGCCGCACTGCTTTAAGGCTTCCTGCACCCGTGCCGCCGTGTAAACCTCTTCAAAACCGAGTTCCGGATGGGCGTGCAGGTCACGCCGCAAAGCGGTGATTTCGGGGTGAAAGGCGGCAATCTGCGCAAAGGCGCGACCCTGAACCTTGAATGTCGAATAAGGGCCTGCTGCCTGCATCATTGTCCTCCTGCCTGGCCAACACGCAGGCGCGGGTCAACCACAAAATAGAGCAGATCAACCACCAGATTGATCAGCACAAAAATCAGTGCAATCAGGCACAGGTAGGCGGCCATCACCGGAATATCGGCAAAAGTCACCGCCTGAATGAACAGTAGCCCCATGCCGGGCCACTGAAAAACTGTCTCGGTGATGATGGCAAAGGCAATCAATTGCCCGAGTTGCAGGCCGGTAATGGTGATCACTGGCACCAGCGTATTTTGCAGCGCATGACCAAAGTGGATGGCGCGATTGCTCAGGCCCCGTGCACGCGCAAAACGGATGTAATCGGTGCGCAGCACTTCCAGCATTTCAGCGCGCACCAGACGCATGATGAGGGTCAACTGGAACACCGCCAACGTGATCGCAGGCAGGACAAGGTGGTGCCACCCATCCACCGTGAGCAGGCCGCTTTGCCACCAGCCCAATTGCACCACTTCGCCACGACCAAAGCTGGGGAACCAGCCCAGGCCGACCGAGAAGGCAAGGATCAGCAGAATGCCAATCAGAAAGGTTGGCAAGGACACGCCAAGCAGGGAGATCGTCATGAACAACTGGCTCAGGAAACTGCCACGTTTCAAAGCCGAATAGACCCCCAGCGGCACGCCGATCAACAAAGCCAGTGTTGCCGCCACGAGTGCCAGTTCAAGCGTCGCAGGCAGGCGCTCGGAAATCAGGCGCGAGACCTTGGCGCCCTGGCGCAGACTCAGGCCAAATTCGCCTTGCATCGCGTTGAGCTGGAATTGCCTTAACTGGACAAAAAACGGCTGGTCCAGACCCAGATCAGTGCGCAAGCGGCGGATCTGATCGGGCTTGGCGTCCTGCCCCAACAAGAAAACCACCGGATCACCGACGTACTGGAACAGCATGAAGGCGATAAAAGCCACCACCACCATCACCACCATAGCCTGTATCAAGCGACGAAGAATAAATGCAAACATCAATCAGAGCCAAGGAAAACCAGAATTTAACAGAGCAAGCACCATGCCGACGTTCAACCCCATAAAAAAGACCCCGCGACGTTGCCGCAGCGGGAGTTTGACTATTGGGATCAGTTCTAACAGCGGCTTCAGTTGGAGTAATGTCGCCACTCAATTTCAGCATGGCGGCGGCCTTGCACCAAACTCCAAGCAAATCACGCTGCTTTTATAATGGAATGATGGAACAAGCAAGGTCGCGCATCCAAATTCAAGTCCCAGTATCAGCGGGCGAACTCTTTGACAAGAAGACGATCCTTGAGATCAAGCGAGATCGCATTAGCGACACGGCCCAACGTGTGAATGTCCTGCACGAGTTGGAGTTGCTGACTGAAATCGCGAAGCGCGTTCTGGCCAGCGCAAGCGATGCGGACCAGATTGGACCGCTGGAGGCTGACCTGAAGGATATCAATTTAAGGTTGTGGGACTTGGAAAATCTTGTTCGGACACACGAACGGCAGTACATATTCGATGAGGACTTCGTCCGCACCGCGCGAAGCATCTACGCCGGCAATGATCGGCGCGCTGCCGTCAAACGACAAATTAACACGCTGCTCCT
>CAIYGK010000369.1 GCA_903925725.1 uncultured beta proteobacterium
CTTTTCATTGAACACCCGCAAGAAGACTTGCAGGATGGCGTCACGGTCGGACTTGCTGTCGGCCTTGGCATCGATGTTGAAGAGGATGACATCGGCGGTACCGGACACGGCGCGATGCACATCGGCCAGTAGCATGGCGTCTTTGATTTTCTGCTGGTCAAAAAACAGGGCGGCATGCCGCTTTTCACCGGTGGCGGGGTTGGACGCTTCGATGTTTTCCAACAGGTACGACAGGATCTTGATGAAGTGGGATTTACCTGAACCAAAGAAGCCGGACACCCACACGCCCATACGGTCGGTGATGGCAGCGTCGTGCGGGCGGTCTATGGCGGCCAGATAGGCATCAAAGAACTTGCGCAGGTACTCGCTGATTTGCTTGGTGACGACGTACTCTTCCAGCTCTTGCCAGACGCTGGCAGCGTCCATCTGGTCGGCTTTGATGACCCCGTTGATGGGGCGGTCGATGGGTTTGACGAAAAGTTGGCTGATGTTCATTTTTTATCTATCCCTGGTTAACGATGTCTCAGATCTACTGGATGGCACTAGCTCAAACGGTCTCCGGCACCAAGCGGAACGCCCGGTAGTAGTGGTCTTCTGCCAAGGTGTTGAACAGGCGCAGTGAATGGCCGTCGTATCGCCCTGGGAAGAACATCAGCAACGGCGTGTTGCCCATGATGGGGTGCAAAGCGGAAAGCAAGGTGTGCGTGCGCAACATGGGGTACACAGCACCCACGCCAGAGAGGATCAACAAGTCCAGATTGGCAATGTCGTGCAGCGCGGCAATCTTTTGGGCAATCTTGTCTTCTTTGAGGACGGAGCGTAGGGCAGACAGCGCGCTGTCGTCACCCTTGTTTTTTTGCATCTCCATCGCTTTGTCCAACAGGTTGCGTTCCTCCAGTAGATCGGTCACCAGCTTGAGCAGGTCAACCGAGTCTGCCTTGATAGGTGGTACCTGCTTGCCCAAGGCCGGGAGCACGGTGCCGGACAGGAAGCCGCGCACGTCCATCTCCCGCTCGGGTGGGTAATCGAAGATCCAGAAGCCAATTTCATTGCCCAAGCCCTTGCTGTCCAGAAAGTCTTTGGAGGTGATTCTCGGCAGGATCTGGTTAAGGCGCTCTTCAAGCGTGAAGTTCATGCGGTGCGCTCCAGGCATTCAAGGACATAAGAGTCATGGTGTTTGTGAAGGTAACGGGTGACTTCTGGGTGCAGCGCTTGCGGGGTGATGCGCATGGACCGGGCGCTTTCCAAAAACTTGGCTTCGGCGAGGATTCGCACGATCACCTGGAACAGCTTGTCCTTGGTGGAGTCGGACCAGCTTGCAACGGCAGCATCGTGGTGGGCAATCTCGGTTAAAAAGTCATGCCAACTGTTGGTGCTGAGCGTTTCTTCCAGACCACGTTGGCGTTGGGAGTAGACGATGCGCAAAAAGTCGCCAAGCAATTGGCTGTGCTTGATGGAGGCTGCCAGCAATAGCTGGTTGGCAACTTCGCTCTCACGCGTGGCAATCATTTCCCAGGCCTGCGGGTCCAGGGTCATCAGGCGCTTGCGTATCAGGGTCGCCTGACGGCGCGCGGTGGCGGGAGTCTTCTTTTGCAGGATGTTCTGCACCTCGATAGCGTCAAGCCAGGCGGCCTCGTCTGGCTTTGCCAGCAAAAGTGCGGCAACGCGCTTGCTCTCCAGTGGCATCAGGGAGCCTGCCGAGATTTCTGCGTTGTATCGGGTACGGGTTACTTGGAGCATGAAGACTAAGCACTTCTTCTTGTAAAGAACTGAATATAGCCTCCGGACGCAGTGAATATGGCCCCGTCCTCTGGGGAATGGGAACTTTCCAACCCCTATATGGCAATCCATCCCAGGATTTACCTTTAAAGCCACCGCCAGACCGTTCGCACCGCTGACATGGCGACAAATTTCAGCTGAAAAATCCGCTTTTGATTGATCGGCGAAAGCAGTCCACCCTCTGCAGAAAGGTGGCCTAACGCGTTCCTGGGATACGCCTGAGGCAACCCATGATTTGCCGGGTAGGAGGCATGCCATTGATTGCGAACTGCGCCTGAAGTGGTGAGTCTGTATGTCATGAAGGCTATTATTCAAGTGCAGTGGCTCAAGACGTGAGCCACCCAATAAAGGGAATCGAAAATGGACAGAACGGAACGTTTCTACAAGATTGATGCCCTGCTGCACGCCAACCCAGTGGTGGCAATTGAGCGCTTCTTGCGAGAGCTGGAGGTGTCAAAAGCGACATTCAAGCGCGACATCGAATACATGCGCGACCGTTTGAATGCCCCGATAGAGTGGGACCGTGGGGAAGGCGGGTACCGCTATGCGTCTGGACCCAAGGCATCGCAGCAATCGCTGCCCGGCCTGTGGTTCAACGCCAGTGAGGCATATGCCCTCTTGATGATGCAGTCGCTGCTGTCGGAAATGCAGCCGGGGCTTCTGGGGCCGCATATCGAACCATTGAAGGCGCGACTGCGCGCAGTCATTGAATCCGGAAACCACCCCGCTGGCGATGTGGAAAGCCGGGTCAAACTGCTGAATGTGGCGGCCAGACAGGTGCCGGACAAGAACTTTGAAGTGGTGGCCGCCGCGCTGCTGGGTCGACAGCGCCTTCAAATCAGCTACTACAGCCGCGTTCGGGATGACGTTGGCGAGCGCGAGGTATCACCGCAAATGCTGATCCACTACCGAGGCAACTGGTACCTAGGCGCCTGGTGCCACAAGCA
>CAIYGK010000370.1 GCA_903925725.1 uncultured beta proteobacterium
CCGCCACGCCAAGGGCCAGCAGTTCAGCCTTGCAGGCTTGTGCCAGCTCGTTGGTGATGGCTTCGTTGAAGCGCGCCTGCACCATGCCAATCGTCAATTTTCTGCCGTTCAAGCGGCTGTCGGTGGAAGCAGGGCTCCCCTTGTCTGCGCCAAACATGATTGCTTCCTCTATGTGTCCAACTACTTTGTGATGTAACCGACGATTTCCAGTCCATAGCCGGCCATGCTTGGCAGGCGCCGCGGATTGCCCATGAGCTTCATCTTGTGGATGCCGCATTCGCGCAGGATTTGCGCGCCTATGCCGTAGCTGCGCAGGTCCAGACGCTCTCGCTCCGGACCGTGACTGGACTTGGCAGTTCCTTCAAATTGCGACAGCAACTGCTCGGCACTTTCGCCGCAATTGAGGAGTACCACCACACCTTGCCCCTCCGCTGCGATGCGTGCCAGGCTGGCATCCAGACTCCAGGAGTGCATGGCCCGGCCCACTTCCAGGGCATCGAGCACCGACATCGGCTCGTGCACGCGAGCTGCCACGGTATCCGTGGGACCCCACTGTCCTTTGACCAGCGCCAGATGAACGCCATGGGTGATTTTGTCCTTGAAGGCATGCGTCGTGAATTCACCGAAAGCCGTGTTGATGGTGCGTGAGCCGATCTTGTTGACCAGCGACTCGACGCGGCTGCGGTGCTCGATCAGATCGACAATGGTGCCTATCTTCAGCCCATGTTGCGCCGCGAACAACTGCAGGTCGGGCAATCGCGCCATGGTGCCATCGTCCTTCATGATTTCGCAGATGACTGCCGAGGCGCTGCAGCCCGCCATGCTTGCCAGATCACAGCCCGCCTCGGTGTGGCCTGCGCGCATCAGCACGCCGCCATCAACTGCCTGCAAGGGAAAGATGTGACCAGGTTGAACGAGATCCTCGGGCATGGCGTTTTTGGCAACTGCCGCCTGCACCGTGCGTGCCCGGTCGGCTGCCGAGATACCGGTCGTTACGCCCTCGGCCGCCTCGATTGAAACCGTGAAGGCTGTCCCTTTCTTGTCGCCGTTGCGCAAGGTCATGGGCGGCAACTCCAGCCGTTCGCAGTGTTCGCGGCTGAGCGTGAGGCAAATCAGCCCGCGTCCAAAGCGCGCCATGAAATTGATGGCCTCGGGCGTAACGTGGTCGGCTGCGAGCAGCAGATCGCCCTCGTTTTCACGGTCTTCCTCATCGACCAGAATCACCATGCGGCCGCAGCGCAGGTCGGCCACGATGTCTTCAACCGGGGAGATGGCGACAGGGGAGAGTGCACTCATGCAGGGATCTTTCAGGAAACAGATTGGGAGGACGAAGCGATCTCTGGCTGGAGCATGCGCTCAACGTAGCGGGCAATCAAATCGATTTCCAGATTCACCGGCGAGCCAACGCCAAGACTGCCCAGTGCCGTGTTCTGCACCGTATGCGGGATCAGGTTGATATGGATCTGGCAGCCCTGGGCAGAGTCGGCAACACGGTTGACGGTCAGGCTGACGCCGTTGACCGTGATGGAGCCCTTGTAGGCCAGGTATTTGGCCAGGGTAACGGGCGCTAGCAGGCGCAACTCCCAGCTTTCACCCAACTGCGCAAAATGGCTGACCTGGCCGATGCCGTCGACATGGCCTGACACAAGGTGGCCACCGAGCCGGTCATTGGCGCGCAGTGCCTTCTCCAGATTGATTGGCCCGAGCTGGTCGAGTCCGGCGGTTTTGCTCAGCGATTCGGCCGAGATGTCGATGCCGAACCGGGCCTGCGCAGCGTCCAGCTTCGTGACGGTCATGCAAGCACCGTTCAGCGCGATGCTGTCGCCGCGTACCACGTCGTCCAGGTAGCCTGCCGGGCACGCAATAGTGAGTTGCTTGCCGTGGCTGCCAGAGTTGCCAAGCGATTGGACCTTGACGATGCGTCCGACGCCGGTGATGATTCCAGTAAACATGACGCTATTTTCGCAGGGAAAGAGCCCGGGGTGGACGGCAGCGCGAAACTTGTCGGTCAGAACCGGTCGCGGCCGGCAATTCGGGCCACGATTCGCAGGTCCGGACCGATTCTTTCACTGCTGACGAAATCAAGCTCAATGGCCTCTGACAGGGCCGTCAAGGGGCCGAAACTGGCCATCTCCCTACCCCGGCCAATCATTTTGGGTGCCAGGTAAAGCACCATCTCGTCGACCAGGCCGGCAGCCAGCAGGGCGCCGTTCAGCGCGGCGCCAGCCTCGACGTGCAATTCATTGACTTCCTGTTCTGCCAAATCGCGCATCATTGACGTCAGATCGACTCTCTGGCCGCCCCCAGGCAGGTAGTGGATGCTCGCACCCAGCGCTTGCAGAGCGGCGCGCCGGGCAGCGTCCTGGCTTGCCGTGTAAATATGGCACGCCCGATCAACACCGAAAAGTTGCGCGTCCAGCGGCGTCTCCAGTCGGCCGTCCAGCACTACCAACTTTGGCTGGCGCTCGGTCGGTACGAGTCTTACATCGAGTCGCGGATTGTCAGCCAGAACCGTGCCGCTACCCGTCAGCACGGCGCAGGAGCGCGCCCGCCATGCATGACCGTCCTTGCGAGCGGCGTCCGACGTGAGCCACTTGCTGGCACCGTTGTCAAGTGCGGTCTTGCCGTCCATGGAGGCAGCCAACTTCAGGCGCACCCAGGGCGTGCGGCGCAGCATACGGCTGAAAAAACCGATGTTGAGTTGACGCGACTGCGTGGCGCCGGGGCCGACTTCGACCGCGATACCTGCAGCGCGCAAGCGCTCAAAGCCTTTTCCGCCTACCAGCGGGTTGGGATCCGCCAGCGAAGCCACCACTTTTCTGATGCCAGCCGCAATCAGCGCGTCGCAGCAAGGCCCGGTGCGGCCCTGGTGCGAACAGGGCTCCAGCGTCACATAGGCGGTGCCACCCATCAGGCTGTGACCCTGTGCCTGTGCGTCTCGCAGTGCCATGACCTCGGCATGTGGCCCGCCAGCGTGCTGAGTGAATCCCTGTCCCAACAATTGCCCCCCGGCGCTGGTGAGGACGCAGCCGACGTGCGGATTGGGTGAACTCAGCAGCAGGCTTTGTTCAGCCAGGCTCAGGGCGAGGGCGATGAAGTCTTGCATGGGCTGTGCAGTTTACCGCCTGGCGGCCAGCAGCTACCGCTGGTCGGTTCACTGCACCACGAAGTGCCGTCTTGCGCTAATCTGGCAGTCATGAAATTTCGTCACCCAGCATTTGCCAAGACGCGCGGATTCACCATGATCGAGTTGCTGGTCGTCATCGCGATTGTGGCCATCCTGGCGACCGTTGCCGTGCCGGCCTTGCAGGACACCATCCATAGCTTCCGACAAAAGTCGGCACAGTCGCTGCTGGTCAGTGACCTCAGTCAGGCGCGTTCCGAGGCGATCAAGCGCAACGCGCGGGTGCTGTTTTGTGTCCGCAATTCGGCCGGTACCGCTTGTGGTGCCGGCACCGACTGGTCGGTGGGCTGGATTGCCTGTACCGATTCCAATGTCGATGGTTCATGCGACAGCGCCAGCAGCACCAGCCCAAATCCGTTCATTGTGCGTCCAGCCCTCGATTCGTCCTTGACCCTTAACGCGGCCGATGCTGCTGCGACGGCGCTCTCGCTGATCCGATTCAACCCGAACAGCACGCAGGGTGCGGGCGGTTCGGCAGCCACGCTGTCGCTTGGTGGAACCTGGTCCGGTGCGACCTCGCTGACGACGACGGTGGCTGCAACCGGCAACATTTCGAAACATTAGTCTGCACCATGATTCCAGACCCTTCCACAAGACGCAAGGCGAATAGCGCCGAGCACGGCTTCTCGATGATAGAGGTCCTGGTTACCCTGCTGATCATTTCATTGGCCTTGCTGGGCACGGCCGGTTTGCAGGCTTATTCGATGCGCCTGAATCAGGGCGGTCAGTTCCGCTCGCTGGCGGTGTTTCTGGCCGCTGATCTGGCCGAGCGCATGGAGGCCAACAAGGCGGCTGCAACGGCTGGCTCCTATGTCGTGACCGCCACCACCGGTGCGGCCTACCTGGCCAGTGCCAGCTCGGCCAGTAGCGCTTGCGTGACCGGTGCCTGCACCGCTTCCTCTCTGGCGGTCTACGATCTTTCGCAGTGGCAGAGCGCGGTTGCGGCAACCTTGCCGCAAAGTTCATGGTCGGTTGCAATGACGCAAGCTGCCAGTGGCACACAGACGCAGAGCAACTACACCATCACCATAGGCTGGGTTGACCGGCGCAGCAACACCACCAACGCGGCAGCCGACGCGAATTCCGCCGTTGGCAGCAACGCCGCCGGTACCGGTGAGAAGTTTTCCTATACGGCAAGCCGGACCATTTTCAATTGAAACCATGATCATCCGCATGTCAGCAGCTACTCTTGGGCGGACCGCTCGGTCCAGCCGACAGTCGGGCTTTACCCTGATCGAGATGATGATTGCCATCACCATCGGTCTGGGCATTCTGGCCGGTCTGGTCGGCGTGCTGGCTGCCAACTCGAACAATTCGCGCTCCAACGACCGGACTTCGGAGCTGATGAGCAACGGCCGCTACGCGCTGAACTCGATGAAGACCGAGTTGCGCCAGGCCGGCTTCAAGGGTTACACCTGGGCCGAGCCAACGGTCATCACGCCCAGCACGCTGGGAACCTTGAGCAACGAATGTCTGGAGTCGGGTGCAACGGCCGGGGCCTTCATCTCCAACATCCGCCAGGGCATCTGGGGCGCGAACAACAGCAATCCGTTTTCAGGATCCTGTATCCCGAGCGCCAGCTTTGCTGCCGGTAATGACCTTCTTGTGGTGCGCCGGGTGGCGGCGATTCCAGCTGCGTCGCTAAGTGCCAACACCGTCTATTTCCAGTCCAGTTATGCAATCGGCCAAATCTTTCGCGGCACGACGGCACCTTCATTTGACGCCTCACAAGTGCCGGTCGCCAGCTTTGCCGTGCAGATTTATGTTTACTACATCAGCCCGTTTACCGTTTCTGCTAGCGAGAGTCCGCTGGTGCCGGCACTTTACCGGGTGTCGCTGCAAAGCGATGGTTCGATGAGTCGGGAGCTGGTGGCCAGTGGCATTGAACACCTGCACGTGCAGTATGGAAAACTGATCCCGGGCCTGGCGCCAACCACACAGTTTTTCAATACGCTGACCGGTTCCTCGGTGACGACGGCGGTCACCGATTGGGACAGCGTGAACATGGTGCGAATCTGGTTGCTGGCCCGCAACGAAACGCAAGAGCCGGGCTACGTCAACAACAGCGTCTACGTGTTGGGTGATACAAGCTATGACTACAGCGCGGCGCCCGACGGCTTTCGGCGTCAGGTGTTCAGTACGGTCGTTGATCTGCGCAATTGAGGCCATTCAAGATGCAAACCCAATTGGCTTACCGCAGAATTTCACGGCAAAAAGGCGCCACACTGGTCATCGCCCTGTTGATTCTGGTCTTGATCATGATGATTGGCATCACTGCCGTCAGTACTTCCAACACACAGTACAAGCTGGCTGGAAATTTGCAGTTCGAGGACGGGGCCATGAACAATGCGGAGGCGGCGGTCGCCGCGGCGGAAAACTGGCTTATGACCAGTACCAGTGCAGTACCGCCAGTGCCGCATTATCTTGATGCCGGCTTTACGACCACTGGAGCAACAACCGGCTTGCTGACGATTGCCGCGAACAGTGCGCCATTGACGATGACATGGAGCGACAGCACCTCCATCAGCGTTGCTGGCAACAATGCACAGCGCTACATCATTCAGCTCTTGTCAACCAACAACCTGTTGACCGGCTCCAGCGCGGCGGTCGGCCGACAGGCGGCGGCGGTCTGCAACAAGGTCAATACTTACCTGATTACCGGGCGCGGTACTTCAGCCCGGAGTGCCGCCAAGTTTGTCCAGTCCTATTACAGCGTGCAGAGTTGCACATGATCTTGCGGAGGTTTCCCCATGGGTAAGTTGTCTTTCAAACCGATCTGGCTTGGATTCCTTGTTTTGCTGGGTCTGACGCTGCTCGCTTTCAGGGTCGTGCTGGCGATCACGGCTTTCACGCCCGCCAACCAGCCGATCGGCTACACCGCGCAGGATGAAATCACAAATTACAACCTGACCTCGGGTCACGAAATACTGTACCGCATCCAGTACGAAAAGCAGTACTGGGGCGGCAATCTGATTGCCTACGGAGTAAACAGTGCGGGCGATATTTCGACGGCAACGCAGCCCTGGAATGGCGGTGCGGCCTACCAGATGGAACTGCAGGGGACCGCCAACCGGTTCATCGTAACGATGAACAGTGCGGGTGCCGGCACGCCCTTCACGTGGGCCAGCATGTCGGCGCCGCTGACCAGCAATTCGATATCACAGACGATTCTCAATTTTCTGCGCGGCGACCGTACGAATGAGACGCAGCAGGGAGGCACATTTCGCCAGCGCGCCTCGGCATTGGGCGACATTGTTCACTCGCGGCCCTACTATGTCAGTGACAGCAGCAGTGCGACGCCAGCACCCACGGTTTTTGTCGGCGCCAATGACGGCATGCTGCACGCCTTCAACGCCGTGACGGGCGCCGAGCGCTGGGCCTATGTGCCTTCGATGCTGATTTCGAAGATGAGCAATCTGGCCGTCACACCCTATGTTCATGACTACTACGTCGATGGCTCGGTCGCTGTGGCTACCATTCTTTCTGGCGCCAAGCGGGTCGTGGTCGGGGCACTGGGCGCGGGGGGCAAAGGCTTGTATGCGCTGGATATCACAGGAGCCAAACTGGCGCCGGCCTCCGAATCAGCGGCGGCCAACAACACTTTGTGGGAGATCACGCCGAGCACGATCAACAACGCAGCAAACACTGCCTACGCCAATCTGGGATACAGCTACGCCAACCCGAGCATTGCCAAGGTAGGCGGTGTCGATGCGGTGATCGTCGGCAATGGGTACAACAACGGCGGTAACTACCAGGCCTACTTGTTCATCATCAACGCCAACACTGGCGCGCTGATTTCAGCCATCCAGGCCGGCACCTCGGGCACTGCCGGCAGCCCGAATGGTTTGTCGACGCCGGTGGGCATCGACAGCACCAACAGCGGCAACGTCAATATCGTTTATGCCGGGGATCTGAACGGAACGATGTGGAAATTCGACTTGAGCGCTGGCACGGCCGCCGCCTTGCTGACGACGTCCCCGGCGCAGCCGATCACCATGACGCCGGGTGTTGCCAGACACCCCAGCGGCGGCTACATGGTCAATTTCGCCACCGGCGCCATGTTGAACTCGACCGACATGACAGACAACTCGGTCTTTTACGTCTACGGCATCTGGGACGGCGCACCGAGTGCGAACACGGTGCTGCTGTCGCAAACCCTGACCGAGCGCTGCTACACCTCGGGCACCGCCGTGGCGGCAACGCCGTGTGCAAGCCGTGTTCGCACCGCCTCGGTCAATCAACCGAACTGGGCCTCCGGTGCCAGCAATCACAAGGGATGGCGGGTTGCCTTGCCGGCCGGAGAGAAGGTGGTAGGCGACGGCAGCTTTGTTGAAAGCGGCCGCTTCTACTTCAACGGCTATAACCCGACCGTGACCAATACTGTGAGTGGCTCAACCGTCAATGGCGAGAACTGGCTGATGGAACTAGACTACCTGAGCGGTGGCGGCCCGGTGTCGAATCTGCCCTTCCTTGATCTCAGTGGAAACCATATTCTGGACGACGACGACCGCGTCAAATTCACACCAACGAACCTGACGACCGACAGCATACCCGTCGGGAAACTGATAGGCATCGGCGTCATGTCGCAACCGGTTCTGGTGCAACTGAGCACCCTGAACAACACCTTGTTCAACCAAAATCCGGACGTCACGTTTTCGACAGTGGTTCTCGGCACGGCGACCGGCGTGACGGGTGGGCACTTTGACGTCGACATTTTTTATGCGGCGCCGACCGGCGGTTCGCAGGCCACGGCCACCATCACGGTCGGTACCACGGGTCAGACCAGTCCGTTTCCGGCCACCTTGGGTCCCATCACCGTCAATGGCGTCGCCATAGTTCCGGGTTTGTCAGTGAGCGACATCACCAATGGCACTGCCAGCAACACCAACGCAAACACGATTGCGAATGCCGTCACAGGCGGGTTTACCGCCAGTGTGTCGAACAATGTGATCACCATCACGGCACCGGTCGGCGCCGCCTACAACGGCCAGGCGATCACTATTGGGGCGGGTACCTCGCAGACCTTGGTGAACGCAGTCGCAGGAGTCACGGCGGTGGCGGGCGTCACCGGCGTTGCTCCAACGCCCGGTACCTTGGTGATCACGGCCGTGGACCAGAACAGCTCCATATCCATCCGATGCGGTAGCACTTACGTTGGATCTTCTGGGTCGTTTACTTCGTCCAACAGCAGCACGGCCAGTACCCGATTGAATGCGCTCTACACCAGCATCAACGGTACGACGGTCAATGGGTACACCACTGCCTGCACGAAGTCTCCAAACACGAGTTCACCCACCAGTTTGACCTGTAGTATTTCGGCACCGGTCGGTGTTTCGCATTGCCCTGGCAATAACGGATTTACGGTCGACTCGAATATCAACGACACGACCAACATCGGGCCAGCGGGGGGGGTCGATCCTGTCACCGCAGTAGCCGGTGTGACTGCGGTACCCCAGTCCGGCTGGACCAATTTTGCGCCGGCGCTGACAGCGACCACGTTCAACAACTCGGGCGCCGATGCCGCCAGCGTCGGTGACACCTGCACCAATAGCAACTGCCAATACGAAACCCACTTTCACCAGTACGACAAGGTGTTTGACGTCACTGGCGTCAACATGCTCAATCCCAGCAGCACGACCTTGCTGATCGACAACGGCATACCGTCGCTGAACCAGAACTTCAAACTGCTGGTGCAAAACCAGTACCTCAGCCCGGCCGTCAAGCTACACATCGGGGACCCGACCTACCTTTACAACGTCGATCATGGCTACCTCCTGCTGAAGAACTACGAGACCAGTTCGACGCTCGATCTGGCCACTTTGCAGACCTATAGACGCGACCCTAATGTGGTGTGGCCACCTGCATCGGCGACGACCGATGCGCAAAAACTGGCAGCACCCAAGCCGATTGGCAGTCTCACCTTCAATATGCCGGTCGATGCCTTGTCGGCCAAGAACTGGTGGGGCAACGGCGACGTCCGCGCCGGCTTGATGCCGACGATCTACAGCTGTGTCTGGCAGGCCGCCGGATCGCACGACGGCAATAAGTACCAACCGGTGATACCGCCGACCAATGGTGTCGATGGACCCGGTGTTTCAGGCTATACGAGTTCGACCACGCCCGCCACCGCGACTGGCGCGCGACACAATGGCGCGCTGACCTTCCAGCTGATCCGCGATACAACGCCGAACTCCGCGATTGAAATGAACGTGGCGGGTCGCCCCGAATACGGCTGGCGCGTCATATCGAGCCAGTATGCAAACTATGTATTGATGGAGTACTCGACCTACTGGCACCATCCGAACGGCAAGTGCTATAACAGCTCGGGTTGGACCAAGACGCCGCCGGCTGACACAGGTACCACGACACCGGTGGCCAAGGCGGCCGGCTCGACCGACCCAAAGATTGGCAATCTGGCTGGCAGTTCTGGCGGCGCCGGTGGCACCATCACCTCGGTAACGACCACGATTGTCGGTAACGTGACGACAACCACCATCAACTACTCGGACGGCACTCATGCCACCATTACCAGCACCGTCAATTCGGACGGCAGCGTGACGATTGTCACGGTCGATGCGCTGAATGTGACGACCACCCAGACGGTAGCCAATTCGGCTGGCTCCCTGAAAACCGGTGGCGACGAGCGCGCGCGTCAGTCGGCCCGGACCGGGCGGATTTCGTGGCGCGAACTTGTGGCACCATAGGCTTTTGAATACGAGAGGTGGCGTCGTGAAACGATTCAAAACAGCGGGCTTCACCCTGATTGAGCTGATGATGGTGGTCGCTATCGTGGCGATTCTGGCCGCGGTCGCTTTGCCGAGCTACAAGCAGCACGTGGTCCGCGCGGCGCGGGTGCAGGCGCAGGCCGAGTTGTTGGAGCTGTCGAGCCTGCAGGAGAAGATATTTCTCAATTCGAACGGCTACAGTTCCAGCGTGACGGCAGCCTACAACGGCACCTCTGCCGGTGGTTTGGGTCGCAGCAGCGGCACGACCAACGATGGTCGCTACACGCTGGCGCTGTCGGTGGACAACGCCACGCCGCCGCAGACATTTGTTCTGACAGCCACACCAGCGTCTGGCGGAACCCAGGTAGGTGATGGCACGATTTCGATCAGCGAAAGCGGGAGTCGAACCTGCAATCCAACTTGCGGTCCGCAGGGCGCCGCCACATGGTAGGGTAAATACCCATAAGATTGGCCTGAATTGTCTTTGACTTGAGGACGCGGCGGGTGCAATATTCGGCGCAATATGTGCCAGAGCATTTCAGGGAGGAATGCGGGCCTGCTGTTTCATCAGGCTGGCTATAGCTTGGTCGAATTGTTGGTGGTGACGGCGCTGGCTGCCGTATTGTCCATGCTGGCGATACCCCCGATGACCGAGATGATCAACTCGCAGCGTTCGATCGCACTGGCCTCGGCTTTTCTTTCCAGTCTGAATCTTGCTCGCGCGGAAGCCATCAAGCGCAATGGCCGCGCCGTACTGTGCAAATCAGCTGATGGTCTGACGTGCGCCGACAGCGGCGGTTGGGAGCAGGGCTGGATCGTGTTTCACGATGCCGACAATGACGCCGCACTGGACGACGCTGAACAAGTGATAGAGCGCTACGCAGGCGGCGCCGACGGCTTGACTTTGAGCGGCAATGCGCCGGTCGCGAACTACGTGTCCTTCAGTGCTTCAGGCTCGGCCAAACTCGTCTCTGGTGCGTTTCAGGCTGGTACCTTCACGCTCTGCCCGTTGTCATCGTCACAGTCAGATATCAGGCAACTGGTCTTGAGCAGTACCGGCAGGGCGCGTTCCAAAAAGGGAGTCGCTACGGATTGCCAGTAGCCGCTGGCAAGGGACTCAGCGCCGTACCTCGTCCACCAAGGTCTTGAACTCGCCAATATCCTCGAAACTGCGGTAAACGCTGGCAAATCGCACATAGGCCACTTTGTCGAGTTTCTTCAACTCCCGCATCACCATCTCGCCAATGCGAGTGGAAGGCAGTTCGCGCAGGCCCAGATTCAACAACTTTTCCTCGATTCGTTCGATCGCGCCATCGACCTGTTCGATGCTCACAGGGCGTTTGCGCAGAGCCAGTTTCATGGAGGCCAGTACTTTGGCTCGTTCATACTCGATGCGCCGGCCATCCTTCTTTACGATGGCCGGAAAACTGACGTCCGCCCGCTCGTAAGTCGTGAAGCGCTTTTCGCAGGAAACGCACTGGCGCCGGCGCCGGATGAATTCCCCATCTTCGGCAATCCGGGTTTCCATGACCTGGGTCTCGGACTGGCTGCAAAAAGGGCACTTCATGGTGTCGGGTCAGAGCGCTTGTCGCGCCGGACTGCCTGTCGCCGTTAGCGGTAGACCGGAAATTGGGCCGTCAAGGCGTTGACCTTGGCACGCACTGCATCGAGATTTGCGACGTCCCTCGGGTTATCCAGCACGTCGGCAACGAGGTTGGCGGTAAGACGTGCTTCAGCGTCCTTGAAGCCGCGCGTTGTC
>CAIYGK010000371.1 GCA_903925725.1 uncultured beta proteobacterium
CAGGTAGTTGATGGGACGCACCACGATCTGGCCGTTTTCCACCACGGCGCGGTCCTTGGTGGCGTGCACACCCAGAATGGCCGACTGCGGCGGGTTGATGATGGGCGTGGACAGCATCGAACCGAAGGTGCCACCATTGCTGATCGAAAACGTGCCGCCCGTCATCTCGGCGATGTCAAGCTTGCCGTCGCGCGCCTTGGCGCCGTACTCGACGATCTTCTTCTCGATATCCGCGAAACTCATCTGATCCGCGTTGCGCAGAATCGGCACCACCAGGCCGCGTGGCGAGCCAACAGCAATGCCGATGTCAAAGTAACCGTGGTAGACGATATCGTTGCCGTCCACGGATGCGTTGAGCATGGGGAATTTCTTCAGGGCATGCACGGCCGCCTTCACGAAAAAGCTCATGAAGCCGATCTTCACGCCATGCTCTTTCTCAAACTTTTCCTGGAAGCGCTTGCGCATCTCCATCACTGGCGCCATGTTGACCTCGTTGAACGTGGTCAGGATGGCGTTGGTCGACTGCGATTGCAGCAGACGCTCGGCCACGCGGGCACGCAGACGGCTCATGGGCACTCGCTGCTCCGGTCGCTCACCCATGGCAGGAGCGGAGACTGCCACCTGAGGGAGGAAGGCGGCAACCGCCTTGGCAGGAAGCGTTGCTGCTGTCGCCACCACCTTGGGCGAGGAAGCGGACGCGACAGCGGCCAGCACATCGCCCTTGGTGATGCGGCCGTCCTTGCCAGTGCCAGCGACCGAGTCAGCGCCAAGTTGGTGATCTGCCATCAGCCTGGCGGCAGCAGGCATCGCAACGCCAGCCATGGACGTGCTCACCACCGCAGCCGCAGGTGCAGTCGCTGCGACAGGCGCAGGGATAGCGGTCGGCGTCGCCACAGCGACGCTGGCCTTGCCCTCCGTATCGATGCGCGCGATCAGCTGTTCCGCCGCAACGGTTTCTCCGTCAGCTGCTACCAGTTCCACAATCACACCCGCTGCCGGAGCTGGCACTTCCAGAACCACCTTGTCGGTCTCGACGTCGATCAGAATTTCATCGATCGCAACCGCATCGCCAACTTTCTTCTTCCACTGCAGCAGTGTGGCTTCAGCCACCGATTCAGATAACTGCGGGACTTTCACTTCTACGATAGCCATATCAATCACCTCTTCTTATTTGGACAGGACGGCGCCCTTGAGCTTGCCGAAGGCACCTTCCACCAGCGCTCTTTGCTGCTCCTGGTGCAAGTGCGAATAACCAACCGCCGGGGATGCTGACGCTGCGCGGCCGGAGTAGCCCAGCCTTTGCCCATCAGTCATGTTTTCCAGGATGTAGTGCTGCACGAAGAACCAGGCACCCTGGTTCTGTGGCTCGTCCTGGCACCAGACCAGTTCCGCAACGTTGGGGTACTTCTTGAGTTCGGCAGCGAAGGCCTTGTGCGGAAACGGGTAGAGTTGCTCAACGCGCAGAATGGCGACGTCGTCAATGCCCTTCTCCTCGCGCTTCTTCACCAGGTCGTAGTAAACCTTGCCCGAGCAAGCGACCACCCTCTTGACCTTCTCCGCCTTCTTGATGAGCGATTCCTTGTTCTCCGGAATGACGGTCTGAAAGCAGCCCTTGGTGAACTCCGAAAGTGGTGATGCGGCGTCCTTCGCCCGCAACAGGGATTTGGGCGTCAGGATAATGAGCGGCTTGCGCAGGTTGCGCACCATCTGGCGCCGCAGGATGTGGAAAATCTGGCTGGCTGTCGTCGGCTGCACCACTTGCATATTGGTGTCGGCACTGAGTTGCATGAAGCGCTCAAGACGCGCCGAGCTGTGCTCTGGCCCTTGCCCCTCGTAGCCGTGCGGCAGCATCAGCGCGATGCCGTTGACACGACCCCACTTGACTTCGCCCGACGCGATGAACTGGTCGATCACGACCTGGGCGCCGTTTGCAAAGTCGCCGAACTGTGCCTCCCAGATCACCAGCGTGCTCGGATCATTGGAGGCGTAGCCGTATTCGAAGCCGAGTACTGCCTCTTCTGACAGGATGGAGTCGATCACGACAAAGGGTGCCTGGCCATCGGCCACGTTTTGCAAGGGCGTGTACGTGCCCTCGTCAAGCTTCTCGCGGTTCTGGTCATGAATCACTGCGTGCCGGTGCGTGAAGGTGCCGCGTCCGCAATCCTCGCCACTCAAACGCACCGGGTAGCCGCCAGCCACCAGAGACGCGAACGCCATGTGTTCGCCCATTCCCCAGTCGACCGGTATTTCACCGCGACCCATGGCGGCGCGGTCGGCATAGACCTTCTTGACAAGTTGGTGCGGCGTGATGCTGGGCGGCAGCGTCGTCAGTCGCTCGGCCAGACGCTTCCATTCCGCCGGCGGCAGCGCAGTGTCACCCGCGTCTGTCCACTTTCGGCCGATGTAAGGCGTCCAGTCGACCGCATATTTGCTCTTGAAGTTGGTCAGAACCGGGTCAAAGGTGTTCTTGCCAGCATCCAGTGCTGCGCGAGTGGCTTTCACCATGTCCTCACCCAGCGTGGCACCCATTCCCTGCGCAGCAAGGCGGTCGGCGTAAAGCTTTCGCGTACCGGGATGCTGCGCGATTTTCTTGTACATCAGCGGTTGCGTCAGCGCCGGCGTGTCCTGCTCGTTGTGTCCGAGCTTGCGAAAGCACACGATATCTACCACCACATCCTTCTGGAACTCCATGCGGTACTGCAACGCAAGCTGCGTTGCCAGCACCACGGCCTCAGGATCGTCGCCGTTGACGTGCAGCACTGGTGCCTTGATCATCTTGACGATGTCCGAGCAGTAAAGCGAAGAGCGGGTATCGCGCGGATCGCTGGTCGTAAAGCCGATCTGGTTGTTGATGACGATGTGCACCGTGCCGCCAGTGCAGTAACCGCGCGACTCGGCCAGCGCCAGTGTCTCCATCACGACCCCCTGACCGGCAAAGGCTGCATCCCCGTGCACCAGAATCGGCAAGACCTGCTTGCCCTTGGGATCGGCGCGGCGGTCCATGCGCGCGCGAACCGACCCTTCCACCACCGGATTGACGATTTCAAGGTGCGAAGGATTGAACGCGAGCGACAGATGCACCGGCCCACCGGGCGTAGCTACGTCGGAGCTGAAACCCTGGTGGTATTTGACGTCGCCACTGGACAGGTCTTCCGGCGCAGTGTGGTCAAACTCGGCAAACAGATCCGCTGGCATCTTGCCCAGCGAATTGACCAGCACGTTGAGGCGTCCGCGGTGCGCCATGCCGATCACGATTTCCTGCAGGCCGACGGCGCCGCCACCCTGGATCAGTTCGTCCATGGATGCGATGAAGCTCTCGCCACCTTCCAGCGAAAAGCGCTTCTGGCCGACAAACTTGGTGTGCAGAAAACGCTCCAGACCTTCAGCCGCCGTCAGGCGGTCCAGGATATGTTTTTTCTTCTCTTCTGTGAAATCGGGTTTGGAGCGGATGCTCTCGAGCTTTTGCTGCCACCAGCGCTTCTGGTCCTGCTCGGTGATGTACATGTACTCGGCGCCGATGGTGCCGCAATAGGTCTGGCGCAGCGCGTTCATCAATTCGCGCAGGCTCATCGTGTCCTTGCCGAAGAAGGTATTGCTGGTGTTGAACACCGCTTCCTGGTCGGCGTCGCTGAAGCCGTAGAAGGACGGATCAAGCTCGGGAATGTGGTCGCGCTCGGTGCGCTTCAAGGGGTCCAGGTCGGCCCAGCGCGCGCCCACCGTGCGGTAGGCCGCAATCAGTTGCTGCGCTGCCGTGCGCTTGCGCCCCATTTCGGGG
>CAIYGK010000372.1 GCA_903925725.1 uncultured beta proteobacterium
GTAATCCAGCCTATTGCCACGCGTGTAGACCATGGCATTAACCGAACTGCTGCCACCCATCACTTTGCCGCGTGGCTGAAAACCGCGACGGCCATTCAACCCTGGTTGAGGGGTGGTGTTGAAATTCCAATTGTGAATACCAAGCGCGGCGGTTGCGGCAAAGCCGAGTGGGGCTTGAATGAAGGCCGAAGAGTCAGATCCACCAGCTTCAAGCAGACAAACTGAAACAGCGGGGTCTTCGGACAGCCGGCTGGCCACGACACATCCGCCAGCGCCGCCGCCAACGACAACGTAATCAAATTGTTGATCTTGCATACGGAGCCCTAAAAAAAAGTGAGGATTACTTGGTCAGGAAATCAAGTTACCGCCTTGCCCCTTTACCGCAAGACGTAGACGTGAGCGCAATCCCGAGTGTGACCTCGATCTGGGCAATATTTGACCATTAAGGGTAATCACCATGGGAAAATAGGGAGCTTTTTCAATCAGAGAAGCAGATCCCATGACGATCCAATGCTGAAGAATTCACTGGCAATCACCTACACTATAAAAGTAATAGCAACAAGGTCTTTGTTTGTGATGGATTCGGGCTGTTTTTTGTTACTTTCCGCGGCCGGCAGGCCGATCTTCCCTGGCAGTTCAAGGTGGCAGCTGCGTGCAATCCGGTGTGGCCGGTAAAATCAGCGGACCATCCGCTGGTGTCTAGAGCGTTTGACCGGATTTCCGCCGCCCACCTAACCCACCAATCAACCATGCTCTATCCACAAAAGTTTGATGTACTTGTGATTGGCGGCGGGCATGCGGGCACCGAGGCGGCTCTGGCATCGGCACGTATGGGCTGCAAGACCTTGCTACTGAGCCACAACATTGAGACCTTGGGACAGATGAGTTGCAACCCGTCCATTGGCGGCATTGGAAAAGGGCACTTGGTCAAAGAGGTCGACGCCATGGGTGGGGGGATGGCTGTTGCCACGGATGAAGCCGGCATTCAGTTCAGGATTCTCAATTCCAGCAAGGGACCGGCGGTGCGTGCCACTCGCGCGCAGGCAGACCGGGTCCTGTATAAGGCGGCGATCCGTCATCGATTGGAGAATCAGCCCAACTTGAGTTTGTTTCAGGAGGCGGTGGATGATTTGGTGGTCGAGGGGGATCGAGCGACTGGCGCCATCACCCAGTCGGGTATCAGGTTTTCCGCGAAGATGGTCGTGTTAACGGCGGGAACCTTCCTGAATGGGAAGATTCATGTAGGCATGAGCAGTTATGCGGCGGGAAGAGCTGGCGATCCACCGGCGGTGCGTCTGTCGGACCGGCTCAAAGAGCTGAAACTGCCGCAGGGACGGTTGAAGACCGGGACGCCGCCGCGCCTGGATGGGCGCACGATCGACTTTGGCCGGTGCGTTGAACAGCCGGGTGATGGCATGCTTGGTGGCGTGCGAGCAGATACACCCGTATTCAGCTTCATGGGCCACGTTGAGCAGCATCCGAAGCAAATGTCTTGCTGGATTACGCACACCAATCAACACACGCACGACATTATCCGCAGCGGTTTTGGTCGCAGCCCCATGTTCACAGGCAAGATTGAAGGTGTCGGTCCACGCTACTGCCCGAGCGTGGAAGACAAGATTGGTCGCTTTGCCGACCGGGAAAGCCACCAGATTTTCCTGGAGCCGGAGGGGCTGACAACCCATGAGTATTACCCCAACGGCATCTCGACGAGTCTTCCTTTTGATGTTCAGTACGCCTTGGTTCGATCGATGGTCGGACTCGAAAATGCGCATATTCTGCGGCCAGGGTATGCGATTGAATACGACTACTTTGACCCTCAGCAGCTCAAGAGCAATTTCGAGACCAAGGAAATTGCTGGCTTGTTCTTTGCGGGTCAGATCAACGGAACCACTGGGTACGAGGAGGCTGCAGCACAGGGATTGTTTGCTGGAGTCAATGCAGCGCTCCAGGCGGGAGCAAAGACTGCCTGGACGTCAGACCGCTGGTTGCCTGGACGCGATCAGGCGTACATGGGCGTCCTGGTGGATGATCTGATTACGAAAGGTGTGTCTGAGCCTTACCGAATGTTTACCAGTCGCGCCGAGTACAGACTGCAATTGCGGGAAGATAATGCCGACGTCCGATTGACAGAAGTCGGGCGCAAACTCGGCTTGGTGGACGATCTGCGTTGGGAGGCCTACTGCCGCAAACGTGATGCTGTTTCACGTGAAACAGAGCGCCTGAAGTCGATCTGGATTGGCCCTGGAAAGCTGGCCGACGCTGAGTCCGAGCGCGTATTTGGCAAGGTGCTTGAGCATGAGTACAGTTTGGGTGACTTGTTGCGTCGACCGAATGTGGCCTATCCCGACCTTATGTCTTTGGGGGGGGGCGCCTACGCGAGCCCGGAGTTGACGGCGCTCGCCAGTACGGCGGCACTTGAACAACAGGATGATCGAGTCTTTGTTGCTGCGGTCATCGAGCAGATTGAAATTGCCGCCAAGTATTCGGGCTACATCAATCGTCAGAAGGATGAGATAGCTCGCTCAGCGCACTACGAAAATTTACGGTTACCAAGAGAGTTCGACTACATGCGGGTATCTGCCCTGAGCATTGAAGCTCGCCAAAAATTGAACAAGAACAAGCCAGAGACCCTTGGGCAAGCCTCACGCATTTCCGGCATTACGCCAGCGGCAATATCTCTCCTGTTGATCCATTTGAAGAAGAGCCATTTTCTGGGGGGTGCAACAAATGACGGGGTGCGCGCGCCGGGAGGGGTGTCTGACTGATGCGAGCCTTTGAACACGAGTTGCGGCGTGGTCTGGTGGAGCTTGAGCTGAGTCTTGCAGATGAACAAATCGGCAAACTGTTGGAGTATTTCGACTTGATCCACAAGTGGAACCAGACTTACAACTTGACTTCGGTTCGTGAACCAGCAGACATGCTGACCCATCATTTGCTGGACAGCTTGACCGTGATCGCGCCGCTACGCCGTCGGTTGGCAGGTTTTTCCCGGAGTGGGGGTGTGGTGGATCAGGCCGACGTCTCACCAATACGTTTGCTTGATGTCGGCTCGGGTGCCGGATTGCCAGGGGTTGTGATTGCAGTTTGTTGCCCTGATGTTTTGGTCGATTGCGTCGATGCTGTGGAAAAAAAAGTGGCATTCATCCGGCAAGTCGCGGGAATTTTGAAGCTCTCGAACCTGCGTGGCTTGCATCAACGGGTGGAGAATTTGTCCGGCATTTATGGTGTGGTGAGTTCGAGGGCATTTGCTTCCTTGTCCGAATTTGCTCGCTTGTCCAATGGCCTCTTGGCGCCGGACGGGATTTGGTTGGCAATGAAGGGCAAGATTCCTGACGATGAAATTGCTGCCTTACCTGGGAATGCCTGCGTGTTTCACGTGGAACAACTGACCGTGCCCGGCCTAAGTGCTGATCGGTGCATTGTTTGGATGGGCAAGACCTAACGTAAACTCAGCATCTGTCTAAGGGGAAGATACTTCATGTTCGGTATTGCCGACTGCGGCGCGTTTGTTGTTGCAATCATTGTTTTTCTGCTGATCCCCGGGCCGGGGAATCTGGCGCTTATCACTTCGACTGGAAAAGGGGGCGTGAAAGGTGGCCTTGCCGCGACTCTTGGGGTGATCTTGGGTGATCAGGTTTTGATGTGGCTGGCGGTGGCTGGGGTTGCGGCGTTGCTGAGCGCCTATCCGACAGCGTTCAATGTTGTGCAATGGCTTGGCGCCGCTTACCTGGCGTGGCTTGGTGGCCAAATGCTTTTGGCAAAGCCTGGGTCGGCCCCGGTCTTGCACATAAAGCCGCATCACTACATGCGGCAGGCGCTGATGATCACTTTATTGAATCCGAAGGCAATCGTCTTTTACATGGCATTCTTCCCCCTGTTCGTCGATCCGACTCGGCATCAGGGACTGACTACTTTCGCATTTATGGCCGTCACTATCGCTGCGCTTACCTTTGCTTATGGTTTGACGGTGGTCTTGTTAACCCACTTTTTGGCCGAACGCTTGAA
>CAIYGK010000373.1 GCA_903925725.1 uncultured beta proteobacterium
GCACCCGACGAGCCCACCAGCGCACCGGTGACGATGAGCAGGTCGTTCGAGAGCATGAAGCCCGTCGCCGCGGCCGCCCAGCCCGAGTAGCTGTTGAGCATCGACACCACCACCGGCATGTCGGCGCCGCCAATGGCCATCACCATGTGAATACCAAACAGCAAGGCAATCACGGTCATCACAACCAGCGGTGCGATGCCATCTTGAATGCTGTGGGCGTTCATAAACTCGCGACCAAAATAAATTACCACCAGCAGGCCAAGCAGGTTCAGCCAGTGCCGACCCGGCAGCAGCAACGGGTTGCCACCGATGCGGCCCGACAGTTTTCCAAAGGCGATGATGGAGCCCGAGAACGTGACGGCGCCAATCAGAATGCCAATGTAAATCTCCATCTCATGAATGGATTTGGCGGCACCGACAAAACCCTTGGAGGCCTCGGGGTCGATGAAGGTGGAGATACCCACCAGCATGGCGGCCAGACCAACCATGCTGTGCATCAAGGCCACCAGTTCGGGCATCTGCGTCATTTGCACGGTGCGCGCTGCGTACAAACCGATGGAGCCACCGATCAGCATGGCAACGATGATCCAGGGAATGCCCGCCCACGTGACTTGTGGGCCGAATACGGTAGCCAACACGGCCAGCGCCATGCCGATCATGCCGTAGAGGTTGCCGCGCAGTGCGGTTTCCTGGTTCGACAAACCACCCAGGCTCAGGATGAAAAGAATGGTAGCCCCAATATAGGAGACGGTTGCCAGTTCTGTAGTAAACATGAATTGCCTCCCTTATTTGCGGAACATTGCCAGCATGCGCTGGGTGACGGCGAATCCGCCGAACATATTGATGGCCGTGAGCACAATGCCCGCTGCCGCTACCCAACTTATCCAGTCGTTGGGTCGCCCAACGGCTCCAGCCAGGGGTGAAACCTGCACCAGCGCGCCGATGGCGATGATGCTGGAGATGGCGTTGGTCACGCTCATCAGCGGCGTGTGCAGGGCCGGCTTGACGTTCCAGACCACCATGTAGCCAACGAAGCAGGCCAGCACGAAGACCGTGAAGTGCGACAAAAATGCCGGTGGTGCGCTGTTGCCGACGAGCCAGAACAGTGCTGCTGCGACGCCGAACACGATGGCGAGCTTGCTGCCGGCCATGGGTTCGCCGCCGCCACCGCCGTGACCATGCCCGCCTTTCTTGGCCGCAGGCGCCGCAGCGGCTTTGGCTGGCGCTGTAGCGGCAGCCGGTAGTTTGGGTGCTGGCGCCGGCCAGGTGATGGTGCCGTCCTTGGTCACGGTCAGGCCGCGGATGGCGTCGTCTTCCATGTTGACGTTGGCGATGCCGTCCTTGGCTTTGCACAGTTCCTCGGCGAGGCGCCACAGGTTGCTGCCGTACAGCGTGGAGGATTGCTTGGCCAGACGCGAGGCCAGGTCGGTGTAGCCGACGATGGTCACGTCGTGTCTCACCACGGCCTCACCCGGAACGGTCAGTTCGCAGTTGCCGCCGCGCTCAGCCGCCATGTCAACAATGACACTGCCGGGCTTCATGGTCTTGACCATCTCGGCAGTGATCAGCTTGGGCGCTGGCTTGCCAGGGATCAGCGCGGTGGTGATGATGATGTCCACCTCACGCGCCTGCTTGGCGTACATGTCGCGCTGGGCCTGCTGGAAGCCCTCGCTCATGACTTTGGCGTAACCGCCGCCGCCGGAGCCTTCTTCCTCGTAATCGACCTTGACGAATTCGCCACCCAGCGAAACTACCTGATCGGCCACTTCGGCACGAGTGTCATTGGCACGCACGATGGCGCCCAGACCGACCGCTGTGCCGATGGCGGCAAGACCCGCCACACCGGCACCGGCGATAAAGACCTTGGCAGGCTGAACCTTGCCCGCAGCCGTGATCTGGCCGTTGAAGAAGCGGCCAAAAGCATTGGCGGCCTCAATGACAGCACGGTAGCCGGCCACACCGGCCTGTGAAGTCAGCGCATCCATCTTCTGAGCGCGGCTCAGCATGCGCGGCAACGCATCGATGGCCAGCACGGTGGCCTTCTTGGCGGTGAGTTGCTGCATCAATTCCGGGTTTTGCGCCGGCCAGATGAAGCCGATCAGAATGCCGCCTTCGCGCATCATGTCAACTTCGGCCGGGGTTGGGACGCAGACCTTGAAGACGATGTCTGAAGTGGCCCAGAGGGCGGCCGCAGTGTCGACGATCTGAGCGCCCGCGGCCCGATAGGAGTCGTCGGAGCAGTTCGCTGCATCGCCTGCACCGGACTCTACCGAGACGGCGAAGCCGAGCTTGATCAGCTTTTCGACCACTTCCGGTACGGTGGCTACACGTTTTTCGCCTGGAAATATTTCGCGCGGTACGCCGATGCGCTGTCCCGCCTTGCTTGTCTCGGGGGCAACGGCGGCCGGGTTGGTTCCCGATGTCGTCCCATTAGGTACGCCAGTTTGCATGAAGCAACTCCTCAACTTGATTTTTGCACAGTAGTGCCGCGCCTCTCCGAGGCCTAGCCCGGGGAAACACTGCGACGCGAAGCTTAACTGAATTTGTCACCCTTGCGACCCGGGTGCTACATGACGTGGATCAATGAAATGGCAATCTCTAGTCTGCCTTGATCTGGGCGCGCTGCACGATATCTTTCCAGATTTTCTGCTCGCGACCAATAAAGGCGGCGAACTCGGACGATGGCCCGCCGCCGCCGATCGCATTGTCATTGGCAAAGCGCTCGGTAACAGCGCTGGATTTGAGCGCTTTGAGCGACTCCTCCTGCAGCCGTTTGACTATCTCGGGCGGTGTGCCCGTCGGCGCCAGAATGCCGTACCACTGCGAGGTCTCGAAGTCCTTGTAGCCCATTTCAGCTACCGTGGGGACATCCGGCAAATGGGAAATGCGCTGCTGTGTGCCCACGGCTATGGCGCGCAAACGCCCACTCTTGATGTGGGCGGACAAAGCTGGCAGACCGGCAGACGATGCCTGCGTGCGCCCGGCCAGCAGGTCAGTCAGTTGCGGCCCGGTACCGCGGTACGGGATATGCGTGATGAACATGCCGGTGACCAGCTTCAGGTATTCCATGGCCAGATGGCCGGCACTCGCATTGCCGGCCGAGCCGTAATTGAGCCGACCAGGATTCTTCTTCACGTAGGCGACGAACTCCCTGAAATTCTTTGCCGGCACATCGGCATGAACTACAAACACATTGGGCACTTTGGCGAGCAGTGTTACGGGAATGAAATCCTTGTCAACGTCGTAAGGCTGGCTCTTGAGCATGTAAGGATTCACGGCCAACGTTCCGACGTGGCCCAGAATGATGGTGTGGCCGTCCGGTGTGGCCTTGGCCACGTCACTCATGGCGACGACTCCAGCGCCGCCGGGTTTGTTTTCGACATAGACGTTGTAGCCAAGTTGTTTGGCAAGTTCGGCAGCGACCGAGCGCGCCACGATCTCTGAGGTTCCGCCAGGTGCGAAGGGCACGACAAAGCGGATTGGCCTGGAGGGCCAGGCAGTCTGCGCATGCGCAGGTGACAGCGCCGAGCTCAGGCCGGCTGCGCCGGCCGCCAGCAACACTTGGCGGCGCTGGATCGGAAAATTTGAATTCATAAGACTTCCTTCAGAACTGATACCGGCGCAAACCGCCGTCCACCGCAATCACGGTTCCAGTGATGTAACTGGCCAGGGGGGAGGCCAAAAAGCACACCAGATGAGCAAGCTCCTCTGGCTCGCCGTAACGACCTACCGGGATCTCATTATCCGACTGCCACTGCCGGTACTCCGGCGTGTAGTTGCGCAAAATCTGCTCCGACAGTATGCGCCCGGGCGGAATGCAATTGACGGTGATGCCATGCTTGCCCACCATGCGACTCAGGCCCTTGGCCCAGCTGTGAATGCCGGCCTTGGCACAAAAAGCGCCGTTCACATGTTCCGGTTCACTCTTCCCTGTGATGTTGATGATGCGGCCCCATTTGCGCTCAATCATCTGGTCCAGCAGCGCATCGGCCACTTGTCGCGGTCGGTGGAAATTGAGCGTCATGGCTTCCTGCCAGCGCTCTTCGCTGACGTGCAGGTCGGTAAAGCTGCGCGAGCCACCCGCGTTGTTCACCAGAATGTCAACGTGACCCAAGCCGCCCACGGCGGCTGCCGTGAGGCGCTGCGCTGCGTCATCGGCGTACAGGTCGGACTCAATGATCACGGGGCGCTGCCCACCCGTCGCCACGATCTGATCAGCCACCTCTGCAAGCAGATTCACGCGCCGTGCTGAAATTGCCACATGCACACCCTCCGCTGCCAACGCGATGGCAATGCTGCGACCAATGCCGGTACTGGCGCCAGTGACCAGTGCCGTCTTGTCCTTGAGTTGTAAGTCCATATTGTTTCCTTTGTGACTATGTCAGTCTGAGCCAAGTTTGAGCCGGTCCGGCTCTCGCCGTTCTATCGACCATTTGAGCAAGGCTGCGCCACGAAAGATGCCGTGCACAAACTTGCCATAGGGCAGCGTCAAAAACAGTGCCATCACCACGCCCAGATGCAACGCCAGCAACAGTGGCATGGCACCCGTGCCACGCGCCAGCCACAGGCCCAGACCGCTGGCGCTGCTGAAGAACAGCAAAGCGATGAAACCCCGGTCCATGGCTTTCTGGGCTGCGTCGCCATGCAGCGGGTGCCGGCGCAGGTTCAGGGCAAACAGTCCGGCGCTTCCGATCAGCAGAGCGACACCACCGATCACCCCGAACAACTTGGGCAGGCTGGGCAAGTCATAGGGCGCGTCCCAGCCCAGCACGTAGTGGTACTGAGTGGCCACCGCGGTGGCGGCAAAGCACAACACAAAGCCGTAAGCAGTCAGGTGATGGAAGCGCCGGCGCCACAGCGTCCAGCCGTCGTCTTCGTTGTTGCAGCCCTCGCCGTGGCCGCCGTCGAGGTATTTCAGGCTCAGGGCGTTGACGCTCGCCTCCCTCACCGCGACGCCCGAAATACCCGCGGCGCCCGGGTCCTGCAACGATGCCAGCGCAATTTCACGCCAGAAGCGGCGCAAACCCATTCCCAGCGCCAGCACAGCAAGAAGAAACACCGGAGCAAACAGCAACACGAGCAGACGGTGCGAAAGAATGGCATAAAAGCCGAACGCCGCGGTAGCCGGCCAAAGTGCACCACTGCCACCCAGCACGAGCAGCATAAACAGCGCCAGCGCAGCCGCGAGCGCCAAGGAGAGTGTCAACCCGTTGCGCCAATAAAGCGCGCCCAGCGCCGCCGGCCAGGCGTAGTCTGAGTAAGTCTGGAGCCTGACCTTGGCCATTGCCTGAGGCACATTGACGGCAAACTCGTGCGGAGGCGCGTACTGGCAGGCGTGCAGACAGGCACCGCAGTTGTGGCACAGGTTGGCGAGGTAGTGAACATCGGCTTTGTCGAATTCAAGCCGTCGCGTCATCGCAGGAAAGACGGCACAAAAGCCCTCACAGTAGCGGCAGGCATTGCAGATCTGCATTTGCCGTGCCACCTCGGCCTCGGTTGCGTTCAGGCTGACGCCGCCGGCCAGCACCCGGGCTTCACGGGTCAGGGTCTCAAGCGTTTGCATCGTGAACCCTTTCTCACCGCGCAGCTTGCGCCGCCTGCGTGCCGGCGATGCGGCCAAAGGCGGTGCCGATCGCCATGCCGACGCCGGCCGTGTAACCCTTGCCCAGCACATTGCCAGCCATCATCTCCCCGGCCACAAACAGGTTTTCACTTGGTTTGCCGTCAAAGTGCACGGCACTGCTGGCGTCGGTTTTCAGACCCAGGTAAGTGAAGGTGACGCCGGGCTTGAGCGCGTAGGCGAAGAAAGGTGCCGTGTCGATGGTGCGCGCCCAATGCGTCTTGGCCGGTGTCAGGCCGGAAGTGCGGCAATCGTCCAGCACAGTGTGATCGAAGTGGCCAATCTGGCAGGCTGCGTTGTAGTCGTTCAGTGTGCGCATGAAGCGGTCAACCTTGAGCCCGAGCTTTCGCGCGAGCTCCGTCAAGCTGTCGGCGCGAACGCCCGGAAAGACCGGTGGCATGAAGCGTCCGGCCGCTTTGGCATCGATGATGGCATAGGCCAGTTGACCGGCTTGTTGCGCAACCAGACGGCCCCAGATGGCGTAGCGCTTGGGCCAGAAGTCCTCGCCCTCGTCGTAAAAACGCTGACCGTCGCGGTTCACCACCACGCCGAGCGAGACACAGTCGATGCGGGTGCAAATGCCGCCGTCGTACAGCGGGGCGCGTGCATCGATCGCCACCATATGGGCCTGCGTCGCATCCCCAATCGCATCCGCCCCTGCTTGCAGCAACTCCTTGAGCAGCACACCCCGGTTGTAGCGTGTTCCGCGGATCAGAAAGTTGTCAGCCGGCCACTCGCCACGCTCATTCTGCCCCCAGGCCACGCGCAGCCATTCGCGGTTTGACTCGAAGCCCCCAGCCGCCACCACACAGGCCTTGGCCGTGATGCGCTCAGCTCCGACCCAGGCCGCGACAAAGCGGCCCCGCTTGATCTCGATCCGGTCCACTGCAGCGTCGTACCGGATCGCGACCCCGAGCCGTTCTGCGCTGCGGTAATAGGCATTGACCAGCGCCTTGCCGCCGCCCATGAAAAAAGCATTGGTACGTGACAGGTGCAGCGTGCCCGACAGCGATGGCTGGAAATGCACGCCATGGCGGCACATCCAGTCACGGCAGTTTCCCGATGCGCGAATGGCCAGTCGCGCCAACGCCTCATTGGTCTGGCCGCCAGTCACTTTGAGCAGGTCCTGCCAGTACTCCTCTTCCGGGTAGGCGTCGGTCAGCACGTCCTGGGGCGCGTCGTGCATGCAGCGCAAATTGCGTGTGTGACCGGAATTGCCGCCGCGCCACTGACGTGGCGCCGCTTCCAGCATGAGCACACTGGCGCCGGCTTCGCGTGCCATCAGCGCAGCGCACAGCGCCGCGTTGCCTCCGCCAATCACCAGAACATCGGGAATCACATCAGCCTTGTCTCATTTTTCGCCATGCCGAACTGTAGACTACCGGCGACGAAGCCAGCCACGGATAATCCCGGTTCTATGAACAAGCAACGCGATGGGCAAAAGGTCGTTGTCGGTTTGAGCGGTGGTGTCGACTCCGCGGTGACGGCCTGGCTGCTCAAGGAGCAGGGCTATGAGGTGGTCGGCATCTTCATGAAGAACTGGGAAGGTGACGACGATTCAGAGTACTGCTCCTCCAACATCGATTTTGTCGACGCTGCGGCTGTGGCCGACGTGCTTGGCATCGAGATAGAGCATGTCAACTTTGCCGCTGAGTATCGGGACCGCGTTTTTTCCGAGTTCCTGCGCGAGTACCAGGCCGGGCGCACGCCCAACCCCGACGTTCTGTGCAACGCCGAAATCAAGTTCAAGGCATTTCTGGACCACGCGATGCGGCTTGGTGCGCACCATATCGCCACCGGGCACTACGCCCGTGTGCGCCAGAACCCGTTGACACAAAAATACGAATTGCTCAAAGGGCTCGACCCGGCAAAGGACCAGAGCTATTTCCTGCACCGGCTCAATCAGGCGCAGCTATCGAAAACGCTGTTCCCGCTGGGTGAATTGCGCAAGACCGAGGTGCGGCGCCTCGCTGCCGAGATCGGCCTGCCCAACGCCAGAAAGAAGGACTCAACCGGCATCTGCTTTATTGGCGAGCGCCCGTTTCGTGATTTCCTGAACCGCTATATCGCCAGGGAGGCTGGTCCAATCAAGGACGACAAAGGACGGACCATCGGTGAACACGTGGGCCTGAGTTTCTACACGCTGGGTCAGCGTCAGGGTCTGGGCATAGGAGGCATCAAGGCCAAAGGTGCGCAAAAGGGCGGCGGCGAGCATGCCCCCTGGTTTGTTGCGCGCAAGGATCTGGAGAAGAACATCTTGTGGGTGGTGCAGGGACACGATCATCTCTGGCTGCAGTCCACTACTTTGCAGGCCGATGACGCCAGTTGGGTTGCAGCGTCAGCTCCTGCGCCGGGACCCTTGCACGCCAAGACCCGTTACCGGCAAGCAGACGCCGCTTGCAAGCTGGACACGTCTGCCAATGAATCCTTCCACCTGAGCTTTGCAGAGCCGCAATGGGCGGTCACGCCGGGTCAGTCGGCCGTGCTGTATGCCGGTGACGTATGCCTGGGCGGTGGCGTCATCGCCAGCGCATAAACATGCTGACTCAACCCAGGCGGGCAAGCAGGGTTTCCATGTCCTTGAACATATGTTCCATGCCCTCTTTCTGTGTCGCATCGGGTTGCACGCAGGCCTGCAGTTCCTGCTCAAGAAAACACATCGTCATGCGCAGATAAGTGCTGTCGAGTGCTTTGCGCACTGCGGAGAATTGCTGCGCGATCTGCAGACAGCTTTCGCCCTCCTCGATCATGCGTTGCACGCCCCGGATCTGCCCTTCAGCGCGCCGCAGGCGATTGAGCACATCGGTGCGGGCGCTTGCGTCTTTCAGTACCGTCATGACATCTCCAGCTTAAATGCCGTATCCCTGATTCGGGCAGCAGACGATGTCAGAACGGGATGTCGTCGTCCATGTCGTCGAAGCCACTCGACGGCTTGGCCGCCGTTGCTGCCGGACGCTGCGCTGCCGCCGGACGGGACGCCGGGGCTGGACGTGAATAGCCGCCTCCTTCGTCGTCACCCGCTGGCTCGCCCATGCCTTCACGGCTGCCCAGCATCTGCATTTCATTGGCGATGATGTCGGTGGCAAATTTCTCGACGCCGTCCTTGTCCGTGTACTTGCGCGTCTTGATGCGGCCTTCAACGTAGACCGAGCGACCCTTCTTCAGATACTGGCCAACGATCTCCGCCAGCTTTCCAAAGAAGGTGACACGATGCCATTCGGTCTCTTCGACCATCTCGCCGGTTTTGCTCTTGTACTTGCTGCTGGTGGCAATAGTGACATTGGCGACAGGGTCGCCGCTGGGCAAATAACGCACTTCGGGATCGCGCCCGAGGTTGCCAACGAGAATGACTTTGTTAACGGATGCCATGGGGTCCCCTTTGGTTAGCTGCGGGCTGACCCGCAAGGTATTAACTTGATTATGACGTCTTTGGTTGACGCATTGGCCATGCCACCAGCAGCCACAACAACATGAGTCCGGCGCAGACAGCGAACAGCACCGGCGCACCGCCGTGCTTCGTCAGCCAGCCACCCATGACACCACCGGCAAAGAGACCGAGCGACTGCAAGGTGTTGTAAACGCCCATGGCGGCGCCACGGATGTGGGCCGGCGCCATGCGTGAAACCATGCTGGGCTGGCTGGCTTCGAGCACATTGAAGCCGTAGAAAAACACAAACAGCAGGGCCACCATGACACCAATGCTGGCAGCACCCACACTCAGCAACAATCCCAACTGCACAGCCGCCGTCAGGCCGATGGAAGTGAGGAACATGGCGCGCAGATAGCCCCGCTTTTCCAGCTGAAACAGGGTGCCGCCCATGACTACAAAGGAACCCAACACCGCCGGCAAGTAAACATACCAGTGATGGTCACGCGTCAGACCGGCCTGCACCAGCATGGCCGGCACCGCCATCCACATCGCCAGCTGCACCGCATGCAGGATAAACACGCCAAAATTGAGACGCCACAAGGCCGCCAGACGCAGCACTTCCAGCAAGCGCCCTCGCGGCAGATTCTTATGCTGGAAAGGCTCGGGGGGTACCCACCAGATCACCACCGCAATACCCAGTAAGGCCAGCGCGCCGGTCAGCACAAACAGGCCCGAGAGGCCGGTGTAGGCCACCAGCATGGGCGCTGCCACCAGCGAGAGCGCAAACATCAAACCGATGCTCGCGCCCACCAGCGCCATCGACTTGGTACGAACCTCGTCGCGCGTCTGGTCTGCCAGCAAGGCCGTCACCGCCGCCGATACCGCTCCCGCACCCTGGAGAGCCCGCCCCACCGCCAGCCAGCTCAGCGTAGGCGCCAGGGCTGCCAGAAAGCTGCCTGCAGCAAACAGCAACAAACCAAACGCGATGACGCGCTTGCGACCGAGCCGGTCCGAGGCCAGACCATACAGAAACTGCAGCATGGCCTGCGTCAGACCGTACATGCCCATGGTCAGACCGATCAGTGCCGGGTCATCCCCGCCCGGCAGCTTGCTGGCTTCCATCGCAAAGACCGGCAGAATCAGGAACAACCCGAGCATACGCAGTGCAAAGATCGACGCCAACGAGAAACTGGCGCGCAACTCCAATGCTGTCATCTTGCCAGCGGCTACGTTCTTCTCCTCGACAGAGGCATCAACTTTAGACAAAACGGGGGTCTCCAACAAGCCAAACAGGACGCCGCAAAGGCAACAAAGGGACCGATTGTCCCCGATTGCGCCGATCTTTAACTATCATGTCAGGTTTTCCCGAGCAAATACCACCTTGAATCCCCCCTCCGAAGGCACTTACCTGGCCAGCACCCTGCGCCAGCAGACCATCAGCATTCGCGGTGCGCGCACGCACAACCTGAAGAACATCGACCTCGACATCCCGCGCAACCAGCTCGTTGTCATCACTGGCCTAAGCGGTTCGGGCAAGTCGAGTCTGGCTTTCGACACCCTGTACGCCGAAGGCCAGCGCCGCTACGTGGAGAGCCTCTCGACCTACGCTCGTCAGTTCCTGCAGTTGATGGACAAGCCCGATGTCGATGTCATCGAAGGCCTCTCCCCTGCCATCTCGATCGAGCAGAAGGCCACCTCGCACAACCCGCGCTCCACCGTCGGCACGGTGACCGAGATCCACGA
>CAIYGK010000374.1 GCA_903925725.1 uncultured beta proteobacterium
CTGGCCCTGTTCCGGGTTCAGTGATGCCGGTTCAATTGCCTTGTACTTGGCATAGAGACGCTGGTCGGATCCCAGGCGCGTGAAGAACTCGATGACTTTGGGCAAGACAAGGTTGTAGGCGGCACGCAATTCGGGCGTGTCGACAACGCTCTTGAGATGGTTCACTGCACCCCAGGCGCGGCTCAGCCTTTCGACGGCGACGTTGAGCACACAGGCAATCGCGTTCCACTCTGCGGCGAAGCCGTCTGTAGTGACGGTCTCCAGCGCGGCATCGGCCTGCGCCAGAAGCTGCTCGATGGCCGGCGCGACGTGCTCTGGCCGGATTTCATCAAACCGCGGCAGATCATCAAAGGCGAGCAGGGGATTATTCATCCGGCAGCCCTCTCGGCTGCTTCGAGCGTGTTGACCAGCAGCATGGTGATGGTCATCGGGCCTACGCCACCGGGTACCGGGGTGATGAAACCCGCTACTTCCCTGACGGCGGCAAAGTCCACGTCGCCGCAGAGTTTGCCTTCCGGGTTGCGGTTCATGCCGACGTCAATCACGATCGCACCGGGCTTCACCATGTCGGCCGTCAAGACGTTGCGTTTTCCTACAGCGGCCACAACGACGTCTGCCTGGCGCGTATGGTGCCCCATGTCAGCGGTGGCGCTGTGACAAACCGTGACGGTTGCGTTGGCTTGCAGCAAGAGCAACGCCATCGGCTTGCCCACGGTGTTGCTGCGGCCGATGACTACCGCATGCTTGCCACGCAAATCGATGCCCGTGCTCTCGATCAACTTCATGCAGCCGTAAGGAGTGCAGGGCCGAAAGCCGGGGGCGCCGGTCATCAATTCACCAGCCGACAGGGTGGCGTAACCGTCCACATCCTTGCTCACCGAAATGGCTTCAATCACCTTGTGCGGGTTGATGTGCCTGGGTAACGGCATTTGCACCAGAATGCCGTGTACCGCCGGGTCTGCATTGAGCTCAGCGATGCGCGCGAGCAAATCGGCTTCAGGCAGCGTGGCCGGATATTTTTCGAAGACAGAGTGCACGCCGGTGTCAGAGCAAGCCTTCACCTTGTTGCGCACGTAGACTGCGCTTGCCGGATCTTCGCCAACCAGAATCACCGCCAACCCGGCTGAGCAAGCACGTGCTTTGAGAGCCTGCACGCGCGAAGCAACTTCGCTGCGTAATTGGGCGGAGAGGGCGACTCCGTCAATGATCTGTCCCATGGCTTGTGTTGTCACGATGGCATTTCCATAAATTAAGGATGCCCGCCAACCCGGAAGTTACGGGCGCTGCGGATCTCAACCGGTCAAGAGCTCTTGCCAGTCGCTTGTCCCAACGCAATCTTCAGGAGGTCGGCGACCGTGTTGGCGTTGAGTTTTTCCATGATGTTGGCACGGTGTGCTTCCACCGTCTTGATGCTGATGCCCAGATCGTCTGCAATCTGCTTGTTCAGGCGCCCGGCGACGATGCGTTCCAGAACCTGCGCCTCACGCAGCGTCAAGCGCGCCATCAGCGCGCCGCGGTTGGCCGCGCTCTGATGTTCCGCAAACGTTTCCTTGGCCTGGTCAAGCATGCGCTCCACCAGCGCCACCAACTGGTCTTCCTTGAAAGGCCTCTGGATAAAGTCCATTGCACCCTTCTTCATGGTATCAACGGCCATCGGCACGTCACCGTGTCCGGTGATGAAGACAATCGGCAGCGGCGAACGGGCTTCGATCAGGAGATTCTGCAATTCCAGACCGGTCATGCCGCCCATGCGGATGTCGACGATCAGACAGGCTACCTCGCGCGCATCGTAGCGGCTGAGAAACGACTCGGCCGAGTCGAAACAGCGTACGCGGTATTCCTTGCCCTCAAGCAGCCACTGAAGCGAATCGCGCACAGCCTCATCGTCATCCACGACGTAAATCGTGCCCTTTTTCGGTATCAAACTCATGCGTTATCCCGGAATGACCCTGGAGTCCTTGGTTATCTGAGCGTCAGCGGTGCCGCCGGCGAGTCTGGATCCGTCACCGGAATCCAGAATGAAAAACAGCACCCTGTGACTTCGGTGCCATTGTAGATGTTCTCGGCTTTCATTCGACCCAAATGCGATTCTACGATTGAGCGGCACAGGCTCAGGCCGATGCCCATGCCGTCAGCCTTGGTCGAATAAAAGGACTCGTAGAGCCGCTGCATGACTTCGGGCGAGAGGCCATGGCCGGAGTCAATCACCGTAAATTCGATCACCGGCTTGTCATCGACCTGAGTGGGTGCGACGCGCAAGCGCACGCTGCGCTCGGCCGTGGGTCGCTGCGCAGAGTCAATGGAATCGGCCGCATTTTTCAACAGGTTGACCAGCACCTGCTCGATCAGGATCGGGTCCACCAGGAGACGCGGCAGACGTGGCGCCAGGTAATGCGTCAAGCGGACATTGCGGCGGCGCATCTCGATCTCGGCAAGTTCCAGCGCTTCCTCGACCATGCCCGACACTACCGAGAGTGAACGGTTGGGTTCGCTGCGCTTGACGAAAGACCGGATGCGCTGAATGATCTGGCCCGCGCGCTGCGCCTGACGGGCCGTCTTTTCCAGTGCGCCCAGCAGGTTTTCGTCGCTGATATGTCCGCTCTTGATGCGCGAGACCATGCCGTTGCAGTAGTTGTTGATCGCGGTCAGCGGTTGATTGAGTTCGTGCGCCACGCTGGATGCCATTTCTCCCATGGTGATCAGGCGGCTGGCGTTCTGGGCACGCTCTGTCTGCGCGGCCGACTGTGCCTCGGCAATGCGGCGCGCCGTGATGTCAGTGGCAATCACCATCTGTGCCAGCCGGCCGTCGACCCAACTCAGGTAGCGCGTTCGGACTTCCAGCCACTTGCCAAGGGCCTCGACGTAGATCTCGGAGCTTTCAGCTTCCGAATCTGACAGCGAGCCGGTTGGCAGACCCGCAAAGGCGTCGACGTCGTCAAGCGTTTCGTCTGTGCGCGGCGCTTCCGGCACGCCAGCTTCAGCCACCAGTTGCAAGTGTCCACCGGCGAGCGTGCCGAACCACAGGCGATACAACTTGTTGGCAAACAGGAGTTCGTCGCTGCCCAGCGGCGCCACTGAAATGGATGCGTCCAGTGCTTCCAGGACCGTGGTGAAGCGTTCGTGTGAGGCCGACAACTGATCCCGAATCCGGTTCGGCTCGGTAATGTCTGTCATCGATGTCATCCAGCCACTCTGAACGCCGTGAGCGTCAATCAGGGGTGACACATAAAGCCGGGCGTCGAAGAGAGTGCCGTCCTTGCGCTTGACCTGAAACTGCACGCCGCTGGGCAGAATCTTGCCGGCCAGTTCTTCTTCCAGGCGCGAGTTCAGGGAGTCACGATCGGCCTCCGGCCAGTACGGAAAAGGTGCGGTGCGACCAACGAGATCCGCTTCAGTCCAACCTGTCATCTTGCAAAAGGCCGCGTTGACGTAGGTGATTCGCCCCTGCAAATCGAGTGCGCGCATACCCGTGAGCATGGAATTTTCCATGGCGCGGCGGAACACGGTTTCGGACACCAGCGCCTGTTGCGCCTGCATGCGTCGGCGCGTATGGCGCCAGTTGGCTATCAGCATCCATGCTGTCATCGCGCTCAGCGCCGTTACCAGCCAGAACAGGCCGCTGCCGATGACACCGAGCGATGTTCGATAAGCCTCGCCCCGAATCATCAGGCCATTGCCGACCGGCGACACCGGAACTTCGTAGGCGTTCACCGGGCTGTCCCACGGCATCAAGCGAGTCGCCGGATTGCGTGCCGGAATGGTGCTGCCCGCGAGCAAACCGCCTTTGGCATCATGCAGTGATACGGCGTAACGGGCTGACACTTCGGCTGGCACGCCATAGCGAAACAAGCCGTCAACCGAATACTCTGCCAGCACAACGCCGGAAAAGCGCGGGCCTTCGCTCAAGGGGATGTGCAGTTGTAGCGTTGCAGAACCGTCGGGCGTCGCAGAGCGCTGCGCGTAGATCGGTTGCTGCAGGTCGCGTGCCAGGCTGAAGGCACTTTCCGTTTCGCCCATCTTGAAGGTACTGCCGATGATGCGCAACTGACTGCTTGCCAGGTTGCCAGTATCGACCACGGCCTTGATGCGGCGGCGCTCATCAATCCAGCTCAGACTCTGCAATTCCGGGTAGCGGTTGATGAGTATTTCGGAGCGACTCCGGAAATCGTCGGCGTCGATCTCCCGGTTGGCCAGTTCGCGACCGAGGCGCATCAGTTGCTCTTGGCGCTCCAGCAGTCGCAGCCGCAGCCGTTGCTGTGTGTATTCGACATCGCGCTTGACGGCTTCCTGTTCACGGTCGATTTCTTCCAGCCGCAAATAGCCAAAGGCGGTAACGACGGCGGCCAGAAACAGCAGCACGGCAGCCAGCGGCGCCAGCATGGCAAAGCGATCCTGTCGCTGCGGTGTCTGGAGCCGCCACCAGCGCTTCCAGCGCGCCAGCAGTGGCAGCTTCATCGAGCTTGGCAAGGCAATAGGACGAGGCAATGGCATGACGTCAAGTGTAGGTGAGCGGCCTGTCAGTCCGGCCCGGCAGTTGATAAAGCAGTCCTACAAATTTCATATAACAAAAGACAATCGCACTATTTGAAATTTGCAGGAAACTATGAGAGAATCTGCAAACTGCACTAAATTACGTCAAACCACAGGAGACAAGCATGTCAGCAGTTCCCGAGAATTCGGTTGGTTCAGCCGCGCATGATGCGGACAGCCAGGAGACCCGTGAGTGGATGGATGCGCTCTCAGCCGTCATTCAGAGCGAAGGGCCAGAGCGCGCCCATTTTCTGCTCGAACAATTGCTGGAACATGCGCGCCAGAGCAGCATCGACTTGCCGTTTTCGGCCAACACGGCCTATGTCAACACGATAGAGACCGATCAGGAGGAGCGTTGCCCCGGCAATATCGAAATCGAGGAGCGCCTGCGTGCCTACATGCGCTGGAACGCGATGGCGATGGTGGTCAAGGCCAATCGCCATCATCCTGTGGATGGTGGTGATCTGGGTGGTCACATCGGTTCCTTCGCTTCCCTGGCACACATGTTTGGCGCCGGTTTCAACCATTTCTGGCATGCCGAGAGCGAGAACCACGGTGGCGACTGCCTCTACATCCAGGGCCATGTGGCGCCCGGCGTCTACGCACGCGCCTATCTGGAAGGACGCTTGAGTGAAGAGCAGTTGCTCAACTTCCGTCAAGAGGTGGGTGGCAAGGGGCTGTCCAGTTATCCGCACCCCAAGCTGATGCCGGAGTTCTGGCAGTTCCCCACCGTCTCGATGGGCCTGGGGCCTCTGATGGGGATTTACCAGGCGCGCTTCCTGAAGTACCTGCAGGCACGCGGCATTGCCGATACCGCCAAGCGCAAGGTCTGGGTTTTCTGCGGCGACGGCGAGATGGACGAAGTGGAGAGCCGCGGTGCCATCGGTCTGGCGGCGCGCGAGAATCTGGACAACCTGATCTTCGTCATCAACTGCAATTTGCAAAGGCTCGATGGTCCGGTGCGCGGCAACGGCAAGATCATCCAGGAGCTTGAAGGCGAGTTTCGCGGAGCGGGCTGGAACGTCATCAAACTGCTGTGGGGCAGTGAATGGGATCCCCTGCTGGCGCGCGACAGGGAAGGCGCTTTGCGCAAGCTCATGATGGACACGCTCGACGGCGACTACCAGTCCTTCAAGGCGAAC